>JAKQJD010000143.1 GCA_029561355.1 Bacteroidota bacterium
CTGGAAACAGTGGTCGGCGAACGCGGTATCAAACTCTCCGGTGGGCAGCGGCAACGTATCGCCATTGCACGGGCAATTTTGCGCAATCCGAGTATTTTGCTGCTCGATGAAGCCACCTCTTCCCTCGATGCCGAATCGGAAAAAGTGGTGCAGGATGCCCTCAACAACCTGATGAGAAACCGTACCAGCATTATCATTGCCCACCGGCTGGCTACCATCCGCGAAGTGGATTGTATTTATGTACTCGAAGGCGGGTATATTGTGGAGAAAGGCACGCACGAAGAATTATCGTCTCTTTTCGACGGCGCATACAGCAGCCTGGCAAAATTGCAATTCGAATTGGCGTGAGGTAACGCGGATTACACGGATTTTATAGCGGATCTTCGCAGATTTGATTCTGACAAGTGAAGATTTTCTTCATTTGCCATGCACAATTCGTGTAAATCCGCCGTCTATCCGCGTTACATCCAAAAACCAACTACAATTATTCCTATTAATTATGGGTCCCTCTTCCAAGACTGGTATTTTAATTATCAACCTCGGCACGCCGGATGCTCCGACGCGCCCGGCCGTTTACCGTTACCTGAAAGAATTCCTGCTCGATCCGCGTGTGATCGATATCGGTGCGGTGGCCCGAAACTTGCTGGTACGGGGTATCATTGCGCCGTTTCGTTCGGGAAAATCGGCGCAGGCATACCAGGAATTGTGGACTGAAAATGGTTCGCCGCTGAAATATTACGGTCAAAACCTGAGCGCACAGGTACAGCAACTGCTTGGAAACGAATATGTTGTGGAACTGGCGATGCGGTACCAAAGTCCGTCCATCGAATCTGCCATCCAAAAAATGATGCAGGCGAAGGTGGGGCGTATCAAGATATTTTCCCTCTTTCCGCAGTATGCCAGCGCTACCGTGGGGTCGGTGCATGAAGAAGTGATGCGTGTACTTTCCCGGCAACAAGTCATCCCTGCCGTGGAATTTATCAGCAGTTACGCTACCTGGCCTGCAATGGTCGAATTGTATGCCCAGAATGCCCGGCAGTTCGATCTGACGAGTTATGATCACATACTTTTCAGTTACCACGGTGTGCCTCAACGCCAACTCCGCAAAGCCGATGCCTTCGATCATTGCCTGAAAAATGCCGATTGCTGCCAGACGCTGACACCTACCAACCAGTTCTGTTACTCGGCACAATGCTACGCCACTACGCGGGGCATTGCCGATAAACTCGACCTGAAACCGGAGCAATACACGGTGTGTTTTCAAAGCCGTCTGGGCCGCGATCCCTGGACGCAACCGTACACCGTGCGTACCATCGAGGCCCTCGCCAAAGAAAAGGGCGCCAAACGCCTGCTGGTTTTTTGCCCCGCTTTTACGGCCGATTGCCTGGAAACCACCATTGAAATCGGTTCGGAATACAAAGAAGATTTTGAAAAATGGGGCGGCCACCACCTCGATCTGGTACCAAGTTTGAATGATTCGCCTGCCTGGGCTGCCGCGATTGCAAGGCTTTTGAATGATGAATGATGAATGATGAACGATGAATCAGGCTTGTACGAAGGATTTGTTCGGCTTCGCCTCACGTGGGCATGATGGGGACGCGGATTTTGCGGATCGTGCGGATTTAAACAGATTTTTAGTGGCCTGACGGCCACTTTTTTTGATTTCCTACAGATTATCCGCCTTCGGCGGGCGTAGATCAAATCGAAAATTATATATGTACGAAGAAGAAGTTTACATCCAATGATTTTCATTCTTCACCCGATGACTCGTAAATCCACCCGCCGGAGGCGGTTTTAATCCGTACAAATCAAAAAGAAGTGGCCGCAAGGCCACTAAAAATCCGTTTAAATCCGCACGATCCGCAAAATCCGCGTCCCCATCATGCCCACGTGAGGCGAAGCCGAACAAATCCTTCGTACAACCCTGATTCATCATTCACCATTTACATCAGTTTCTCGGTTCAAACCGCTCTCCCCTCTGCTGCATTTGCCTTCCTCCTGCCGGCGGAGTTATAGCCGCTTTTCCCGTATTGAAATTGCGCAGGTTATAGGTAAACGACAGCATGACGAACCGCGTCAGGGCGTTGGTGCGCGTGTCTTCGATGTATGATTCCGTTACGTTGCGTTGCACGTTCCGGTTCTGGTTGAGCAGGTCATTGATGGCCAGG
>JAKQJD010000183.1 GCA_029561355.1 Bacteroidota bacterium
AACACGTTCAATTCCTGCGACGGACAACTGTTCGCCAATGTAGCGGGCGCTGTAAACCCGGTAACGATCGTTTGGTCGGGCAGCCTCGGCCACAGCGGCACCGGCCCACGTTCGGAAGGCCTCTGCGCCAGCGAGGTAGTACAATACATCATCACCGACGCCAACAACTGCGCTGCTATAGTAACCGACACCGTTCCATACCCGAACGACGGTTGCCTGCGCGTACGCCCGGTGCTCACGCCGGCCGATCAGGATGGCAACAACGACTACGTGCACATCACCTGTATCGAAACTGTTCAGCACAGAGTGGAAATTTACAACCGCTGGGGCCAACTGGTATTTGAAACGGAAGATTACCAGAACAATGACGACGTCAATCCGGGTTCTACCACCACCTGGTACGGCCTGAACAAAAGCGGCCAGCCGTTTGCGGAAGGCGTTTACTACTACATCCTGACCTACGTCGACGTAGACGGCAACGAGAAACAGTTGAAAGGACATATTAACTTACTGAAGTAGGTTAATAGTACGAAGTGCGAAGTCTACAGTTCGAAGTCTAAGTGCGAAGTCCCATCCCGGATAATCCTTTATGGATACGAATCCGGGATGGGCGCTCCGCCACGGCCAATTATACGGTTCCAGCATAAAAAAAGTTGAAATTTTTGCCTGGCGTACCTCCTGTTTTTTTAAAAATGGCCCGGTATTTGTCTTATTAGTAATACGTCACCTATTTGACAAAGAATAGGCTAAAAGCCTGATAATCAGCGCACATCGTATAGAGGAATATTTGGATCGGATCATTTGTTGAACAACATCTTAATCTTTTACCCACTTCACGTCCTGCATAGTTGCGCTCGTTTGACTTCGGACTGACGACTTCACACTTCGGACTGTTTACCCAACATCGATTACAATGAAAAAGGCATTTTTTACACTCTTATATGTACTGATCGCAGTAGCGGCATTTTCCCAGGAACAGGCGATCTACTCCCAATACCAGGTGTTCCCGATATTGATCAATCCGGGTTACACGGGTTTTGAAAACACCCACCAGGTACTTGCCAATGCACGCAGCACGTGGACGGGATTTCCGGGCAAGCCGACCGACTACACGGTGATGTACAACGGCCCGGTGACTGATAAACTGGCCCTCGGCGCCGGTGTATTCTCCGAAAAAATCGGCGACCTGACCACCTTCAAACTGCAACTCAACTACGCGTTCCGTTTCAAAATCCAGAAAGCGCAGATCGGCCTCGGACTTTCCACCGAATTCCTGCGCCGCCAGGCAAGTTCCGACCTGTTGTCGGATCCGCTCGTAGACCGCAACGACAGTGCACTCGAAGGCCTGGTTGACGGCCAGCAGATTTTCGATGCCACCATCGGCACGCACATTCTGTACGACGAGCGCCTGTTCGTAGGGCTGAGCCTTCCGAACACGATCCGCACCCGTCTCGATGAGGTGCCGGTAGAAGAGCCAAATACGGGCGGCAGCCTTTTCCAGCACTACGTTTTCCAGTTGGGTTACATCCTCGACGTGCCCAGCCAGAACTTTAAAGTAGTACCATCGCTGACGATGCGCAAATTCCGCGACACGCCGTACCAGATCGATCTGAACGTACAGGGCCGGTTCCTGGAAGACAAACTGATTGCTGGCCTCACGTTCCGCCCCAACAGCCAGGGTTCCGCCGTGTTCCTCATCGGCACCAAGTACAAGCAGTTCCAGTTTTTCTATTCCTACGACGTTGCGTTCTCCAATTTCCAGCAATACAACGGCGGTTCACACGAAATCAGCGTAGCATGCTCCCTGGCCCGCAAGTCGGCCAAACCGGGCGCCGTTACGCCGCAGACGGACCTGTTCCAATAAAAATTTTTAGTGTACAAACGAACGGATTTGTGTATTTGTAAAAAGCAGATATTCAGATTTTTACAGATAATACATCTGTTTGTGCCTCTGCCCGGCCCGCATACCGGCCGATACAATGAAAATCGCTTCAGCCAGGCTGAAGTCGAACGATAGATGTCTTTAACAATTGGTTTTTGGGATGGCCTCTCTGCGAAAAGTCGCACGAGAGGCTTTTTCCTTTTTATCGCGTTTCGGAAAAAAAATTTAAGGCCGGGAAAGCAGCCGGAAGATTCAGAGCATGTTGCAATTTTAGTAGTTGGGCTACAGCCGAAAAATTTCATTTGTACCTCAACCTGCTCTTATGAGTGTCGGAGGCGGATTAGAAATTCACCGGAATTGTGGTATTTAATGTCAGAAATGTTATGAATACCGGCGTTAGAGATGAAAATTGATTTTTTATGTGATAAAACTTTAAAAAAAGTTTTCAGTTAATGAAATCATAAATATATTTGCCCACTCAAAAGCAGATCAGAATCACATTCGACTTTCATTTTTGAAAATATTGTGAAAGTAGTTTGGCCCCAAGCCGGCATTTTTTTGATTTTGGCATGTTTTTGGTTATATCTAGGAAGTCCCTGGATTTTTTAATCCAAATCGTTTATCGATTTTTATCCCGTTTAATAATCACATGAAAAGAAACTGTACTCAGTTTTACAACCCCTTTCCGGTATTACTCCACTAGCATTGATTCAGGCGCCACGTGTGCCTGTATCAATGCTTTTTTTGTGTTTACACATATAAAACTTGAAAAATAAACTTCATATGATGCGTGGTTCCGGTTCAAATTTGTTGAAGTTTATAACGGGAGGTTTGGCAGCGAGTGTGATTCTTTTTTCCACGGCATGCAAACAGAGTGTGGCCGAAAAAAATGCGGAGATCGTTCAGAAAGCGATGCCGGAAATGCAGGTTCAGAAAGACAGCCTGAAAATCGAAGTCCAGCAGGTAAAACAGGAATTTGAGGTGTTGAAAGGTAAAATAGATCAGGTGCCTGCCGCAGTCCTTGATAAACCGGAAAATGCCCAGTTGTTAAGAAACCTTCAGTCAATAGTCAACAAGTCGGACCAAATGGACGGTTTGATCCCTCAGATTGAAGCAAAACTGGAAGAGTTGAGCCGCGAGAATCAAAATAACCCGTCGGAAGCCGTGCAACATGAGATTGAAGTATTGCAGGAACGGTTGAAGATCCAGCGTGGGAGGATGGACAACTACCTGGACACGTACAAAAAACTGGAAAGCCAGTTGGACAGCATTCAGAAGATTTCACAGTAAAGGCATGAGGTTCATGCCTGATTTTACGAAGCATATTTTTTCACCATTTTCTTTATTATTATGATCCACACTATTGTTCACACCTGGAAAAAACTGGCAGTCCCTGTGGCTTTCCTGGCTTTTTTCCTGCTGCTTGGTGTAACCCAAGCTAGCGCTCAGTCTCTGGGACACCGCACTGCACCCAACCCGGAAAGCCACCTGGCTCAAAAGTTTGGTGTGGCTGCCTACAACATGGGCACCTGGAATGCGGGCAATGTTGCTCAGATCCTTATTGCCAACACACCGGCAGTAAAAGATCAGACCAATGCTCCGTTGAACTCACGGGTAACGTATGCTTACTACAAACTCGTGATTTCCGACATTAAAAATTTCAACATTGCTCCGGAAGTTGCACTGCTGACGAACCTTCAAAAGGTACAAGAGCAGTTCAAATCTTCTGCAGTTACGGAAAACAATTCGTTTCTCTCGGGTATCTACAACTCGACGATCGCTTTGTTCTAAGTATTTATTTTCCCTTGTTTTTCACTTTTTATCAACATTAATCTCATGAGAAGAGAGAATTATACTTTCTTGGGTTCCACCTTCCTGGTGGCCCTCCTGAGCCTGTTCTGCCTGCCGGCTTTTGCCCAGGTAACACAGACTTTTACCAGCGCCGCTGGGTCGACGGCCATTCCCGACAATGCCTATAATGGCACTGAGGCTTCGATGGCATCGAAAACGGTAACTGTTGCAGGTATTCCTGCAGCAAATACCCTGAATAAAATTATCGTCAAAACCAAAATCGCTCACACTTGGGCGGGTGACCTGACGATCAAACTGAAAGCACCGGGCGGTCAAATCCTGGTGCTCATGAGCCGTCCAGGTCTTGCTGACGTTGGCGACACTGGCACAGACTGCTGTGGTTCCAGTTCCGAACTGCTTGCAGCAAACCAGACTACTTTTGATGATGCGGGCACTACAACTTCCGAAAACATCGGAACACTGGGTGACCCAATTCCGGTTGCTACGGTAAGCCCTACCGCCGGTTCTGCTCCTACTACTTACGCTACGTTCGCACTGATGGGTTCGGGTTTAGGTATTGCTAACCTGAATGGTACGTGGACCCTGTACGTCGGTGACGCCGGCGCTGGCGACGTAGGTACTTTCGAAGAGTTCGTTCTGGCAATCACTTCTACCGCTCCGGTTGTTGCTGATCCGAATGCATGCCAAATCACTTGCCCTTCCAATATCATCGTGAACCTGGCTGCCGGTGCATGTAATTCCATCGTGAACTACACTGTTCCTTTCACTCCGGGTGCAGCTTGCACGGAATTCACTACGTTCACACAGCCTTTGTCTGTTTCTCAGAACGTAAATACAACGACGGTTCAGAATGGTATTACCATCGACTGCGGTCCTGGTGCTAATACGTCTTCTCACTGGCGCGGATACGCGGCTTTGTCGGATGCATTCACGGTTACCTCTGTTAAAGCAGGTGCTGAAGTTGCAGGTAATATCCAGGCTTTCGTGTACAAGTACACGGGCGCTATTGGCGGTACTACCTTGGATCCTGCTCTGATGACGCTGGTTGGTCAATCCAACGTAACGGCATTCACTGCACTTCAGGTTCAAAACCTGAATATGGTGGCTTCGACGGTTATTCCTGCCGGATCGAAATACGTAGTTGAGCTGCGTAAAGCTAGTCCGTTCACTGCTTGGACCGTTGGTTCGAATGCAGGTGGCGAATCTGCTCCTACGTATCTTACTTCCGCTGCTTGCGGTATTACGACGCCAACTTCCCTGGCTTCTATCGGTCTTACCGGTTCTGCTGTTCTGCAGGTGGTAAACGGTACCCTGGGTATCGCTGGTACTCCGGTTCCACCGGTTGTTGTACAAACTGCCGGCCTGCCGAGCGGTTCTACTTTCCCGATCGGTACTACCACCAATACATTTGAACTGCGTGGTGCTATCTCCGGAACTGTTTATGACGTTTGTTCTTTCGACGTTATTGTAAACGAGTTCCCTACTCCGATCACTTCTTTGATCTGCAACGACCTCGTTACAGTTTCTTTGGATCAATCCTGCACACTGGATCTGAACGCTGACCAAATTCTGGAAGGCGGTCCGTACCACTGCTATGACGACTACCTTGTACAACTTGACCGTAGTCTTCCTTTGGGCAACGGCCCATGGGTTCCAGGTATCCTGGGCCCTGGCGACGTTCACCACACCTACGCAGTACGCGTAGTTGACGACGTAAACGGTAACGGTGTTGCTGACCCAGGTGAAAACACCTGCTGGGGCAATATCGCTGTTGAAGACAAACTTGCACCGGTATTTGAAAACTGCGGTTGCCTGCCGATCCCAGTACCTTCTTTTGAAGGTTCGCTGGATCCGACTGACCCACAATTCAGCCGTCCGCTTGCAGGTTCTACCAACGGTAACTGCTTTATCAGCGCTAACTCTCCTAACTTCGTAGACGTAATCACTTTCGGCGTAACAACTGCCGGTGTTTACACCTTTACGCAAGTTGACGTAGGTGCTGACGGTTTTGCAGCATTGTACACTGGCAACTTCGTTGATGCCTGCACGAACATCATCACTACAGACGACGACAGCGGCGGCGGTTTCTCTTTCTCTATCTCCGCTAACCTGACTCCGGGTACCTACTCGCTGGCAGTTACTTCGTTCGCTGCACTGGATGCTTACGGTGCATACTCTATTGATATCTCCGGTCCTGCACAAGTTACTGCAGGTACTACTTGCGACTTTACCTGCGGTGATAAAGCCGGTCTGCTGAACGGTAGCATTGTTGCTCCAACACCAGTAGTTACCGACAACTGCAGCACGCCTACACTGATCAAAAAAGACGTTTATGTTGACGGTGGTGGCTGCGGTACATCCGTGATCAACCGTACCTGGACTGCAACTGACGCATGGGGCAACTCTGCACAGTGCACACAAGTACTGACGCTGGCTCCTCTGACGCTGGCTGATGTTGACTTCCCTGCTGACATCACCATCGACTGTGCTGGTTGCGGTGTTACTGCTGCTACTTCTCCTTGTATCACTGGTATCCCTACGGTTCCAGGTAATGACATCGACGGTATCTACGAAATCATCACATACAACGCTAACTGCCAAGTCGTTTCCGAAGGACTTTGCAACCTCGGCGCTCAATTCGACGATACCCGCATCCAGGTTTGCCCAGGAACATTCAAAATCCTGCGTCACTGGACGATTCTGGACTGGTGCACAAACACCATCGTGGAAGCTGACCAACTGATTAAAGTAGTTGACGACCAAGGTCCGGTTATTTCCGTTCCTGCTGACATGACGGTTTCGACCAATCCTTCCCAGTGCTGCGCAAACGTAAACCTGCCGGACGTAATCGTCGAAGACGCTTGCTCCTCTACGGCTAACGTAAGTGCTATGGTTGTTGTTTACGACCAGTACCTGACTGATCAAGTGATCGGAACATACAACATCAACGGCAACAGCCTGTCTACTTTCCCGGGCAACAACTTCTGGGATTGCGACACACTGGCACACTACGGTACGACTCCTTGCCTGCCTATC
>JAKQJD010000203.1 GCA_029561355.1 Bacteroidota bacterium
CTGATAATATTTTCCCATAGGAATTATCCATTCGATGGTGTCCTGGGAAAAAAGCGGAGCGCTCCACAGCAGGAGCACGTACAAAAGCGTGTTTTTCATGTATTTGAAGTCGTTGAAGCCGCAATTTTATAAAATACATTCCAAATTTTCTTGCACAAGGCGTACCGCCCGAGTACATACCGGCCGCAAAAACAACGAGTCTGCCCCGGTATCCGGAGCAGACTCGCTTTGTTCAATCAGGCAGTGATTTCAGATCACCTAACCTGTACTTATTTTTTCTCGCTGATCGGCGCTACGTCCTGTGTAGTCGCATCCGGCGCTTTCGTCAACATCTGCATTTTCGGTTCCGGCTGTTTGGTGGAGGTATTATCTCCGCCTAAATGGCCGCCGAGGATCGGAGCGATGGTGAGGCCTACGAGGCAGGTCAGTTTGATCAGGATGTTCATGGACGGACCGGAAGTATCCTTGAACGGGTCGCCCACGGTATCGCCGGTTACGGCCGCTTTGTGCGGTTCGGAACCTTTGTAGTACATCTGGCCATTGATTTCCACACCTTTTTCAAACGATTTTTTCGCGTTGTCCCATGCGCCACCGGCATTGGACTGGAAAATAGCCCACATGACACCGCTCACCGTTACACCTGCCATGTAGCCGCCGAGTGCTTCGGGGCCCATGAGGAATCCGACCACGATCGGGGTGATGATGGTGATGAGGCCCGGAGGCATCATTTCACGCAGGGCAGCGCGGGTGGAGATTTCTACGCAACGCTGGTAGTCGGCTTTGCCGGTACCTTCCAGCAGTCCCGGAATTTCGCGGAACTGGCGGCGTACTTCTTCTACCATGTCCATGGCAGCGCGGCCTACGCTCTGCATCGCGAAAGCGGAGAATACCACCGGGATCATACCACCGAGGAACAGCGCGGCGAGTACGTCGGCTTTGAAGATGTTAATACCTTCGATACCCGTGAAATTCACGTAAGCGGCGAACAGGCCCAGTGCGGTCAGTGCAGCGGAAGCGATGGCAAAACCTTTACCGATAGCGGCGGTGGTATTACCCACGGAGTCCAGTACGTCGGTGCGGCCGCGCACTTCTTTCGGCAACTCGCTCATTTCAGCGATACCGCCTGCGTTGTCGGCAATCGGGCCGAATGCGTCGATCGCCAGTTGCATGGCCGTTGTAGCCATCATGGCCGAAGCGGCAATGGCAACACCATAGAAACCGGCCAGGGAATAAGTACCCCAGATAGCGCTGGCAAACAGCACGATCGGCATCCAGGTGCTCATCATACCGGTAGCGAGACCGGCGATAACGTTGGTCGCGTGGCCCGTGGCCGACTGGCGAACGATATTGAGGATCGGTTTTTTACCCAATCCGGTGTAGTATTCTGTAATAGAGGAAATCAGCGCGCCGACAACAAGACCGACGACCATTGCGCCGAAAACGTTGACATTGCTGACAGCCATGGAACCTTTGCCGAAGAAATTCATCGTCATGGTTTCCGGCAGCATCCACTGTGTGAGCGGGTAGCAGGCAATACCGGTAACAATGATACTGGCCCAGTTGCCGCGGTTCAAAGCGTTTTGCACCGTGTCGGAGGTTACTTCCGCATTGGCGTTTACACGTACCAGCAACATGCCGATGATCGAGAAAATGATACCCAGACCTGCGATCAGGATGGGCAACAGGATCGGGCCGATGCCGCCGAATGCATCCGGAATGCCTCCGGAGTCGCGGATAACGGAGTTGCCGAGCACCATGGTAGCCAGTACCGTTGCCACATAGGAACCGAACAAGTCAGCGCCCATACCCGCTACGTCGCCCACGTTGTCGCCCACGTTGTCGGCGATAGTGGCAGGGTTACGCGGATCGTCTTCCGGAATACCGGCTTCCACTTTACCCACGAGGTCGGCGCCTACGTCGGCCGCTTTGGTATAAATACCGCCGCCTACGCGTGCAAACAATGCGATGGATTCAGCGCCGAGGGAGAAACCTGCGAGCACTTCCAGTACGCGCGACATTTTTTCGTAGCCGTCGGCTTCGTAGATGCCACCCATGAAGAAGTTGTAGAACAGGGCGAAAAGCAGGCTCAGACCAAGTACGGCCAGGCCGGCTACGCCGAGGCCCATGACCGAACCGCCGTTGAAAGATACTTTCAGTGCCTGAGCCAGGCTGGTACGTGCAGCCTGTGTAGTACGTACGTTCGCTTTGGTAGCAATACGCATGCCCATGAAACCGGCGAGTACTGAAAACAGCGCGCCGATTACAAACGCGAATACGATCAGCGGGTGACTGGTCGTTACCTGGGTGCCGAGCCAGCCCAACAGGACGGAAGCCACCAGTACAAAAATAGCCAGTACGCGGTATTCGGCTTTCAGAAAAGCCATAGCGCCGTCGGCAATATTTTTGGCAATGCCTTGCATTTTTTCATCACCGGCATCCTGTTTAGTTACCCAGCCTTGCAGCAGGAACATATAGATCAGACCGACTACCCCAAAAAACGGAAGTACGTAAATCAAAGAACTCATCCGTTAAGTTTTGTTTTGACGTGAAAAGTTAGAATGTTCGAAGTGGCCTTTTCGGAATGTTCGCGGCCAAAACGGCGGCAAAAGTACAGAATTTTATATTCCGGCATAGTGTGAATTGTGAATTGTGAGTTGTGAGTTGGGAGTTGTGAGTCTGGATTATACGAAAGATTTTGTTCGGCTACGCCCTTCATGGGAGGATGGGGACGCGGATTGTGCGGATCATGCGGATTTTTGCGGATCATTTGGTGGCCTTTCGGCCACTTTTTTTGATGTTTTATGGATTTAACTCCGCCTTCGGCGGCACGTAGATCCAATCGACCATTTATATAAGCGAAACCAAAAATAAAATCTGTCACATCTATTATTTCATGTTTATTCCTTGAATTCACCCTGCCGGAGGCAGGTTTAATCCGTAAATATCAAAAATAGGTGGCTGCAAGCCACTCAAAATCCGCGAAAATCCGCATGATCCGCACAATCCGCATCCCCATCCTCCCACGAAGGGCGTAGCCGAACAAAATCTCTCGTACAATCCTGACTCACAACTCACTATTCACAACTCACTATTCACAACTCACTACTTTTGCCATCATTCAACCGTCAATCTCTTCCCAATGTCGTGTAAAGCCTTTTTTTTTATTGCCGCCCTGTGTTTACCTGTTGTGATCCGGGCCCAAATCAATCCGCCGGCCCAGCCCAAACTGATCGTGGGCATCGTGGTGGACCAGATGCGTTACGATTTTTTGTACCGATACCAGTCGAAATACGGGTCAGGCGGATTTAAACGCCTGCTTTCCGAAGGTTTTTCCTGCGAAAACACACGTTACAATTACATTCCTACCTATACCGCTCCCGGACATGCCGCGATTTACAGCGGAACTACTCCGGCGGTCAACGGCATTATCGGCAACGACTGGTGGGACGCCGAGTGGCGCGCGCACCGCTACGTGACTACCGACAAGCGGTATAATCCCGTTGGAACCACCAACAACAAGGCCGGTCAGCATTCTCCTTCCGTGTTGCTTTCTACTACCGTCACCGACGAACTGCGCCTGTCCAACAACTTTAAATCAAAGGTCGTGGGCGTTTGCCTGAAGGATCGCGCCAGCATCCTGCCGGCAGGCCACATCCCAAATGCCTGCTACTGGTTCGACGATTCCAGCGGCAACTGGATTACTTCTTCCTATTACCCCGATTCGATGGGGCTGCCGCAATGGGTGCAGGATTTTAATGCCCGCCGCCTGCCCGAAAAGTACCTGTCGAAGCCCTGGACCATCGATTCTACCATACGGTACGATGAAAGTTTTGCCGGCTGGGATAAATACAACAACGGGAAATACGGCAATTTTCCGGGGAGCCTGCCCTACAACCTGCCCGAACTCCGCAAATCCGAAGGGCTCGGTGTGATCCGTTTCACGCCGATGGGCAATACGCTGACGGTGGATTTTGCCCTCGAAACCATTGAAAAAATGGGGCTGGGCGCCGACGAGGTTCCGGATTTCCTGTGTCTGAGTTTCTCGAGCACCGACTACTGCGCGCATCAATTCGGTATTCACGGAGAGGAAACGGAAGATGTTTACCTGAAACTGGACCGCGAAATTGCCCGGATACTGGACTTTCTGGACAAAAAATTCGGCAAAAACAATGTGCTCGTCTTTCTCACGGCCGATCATGGCGGCGGCGAAACACCCGTTCACCTGAACGATCTGCGTATTCCTGCCGGCGTTTTTGAAGAAAGTAAACTGGAAGCCAATCTGGAAAACATGCTGGCTGTCCAGCTCGGCGCCGGCGGCGATTTTATCCACGACGTATCCAACCAGCAGATCTGGCTCAATTGGGAAGCCATCAACGACCTGGATATGGAACCGGAAGAAGTGGCGCACGTGGCCATCGAATATTTGCGCATGCAAAAAGGTGTGTACGATGCATTTACCCGCGACGAGGTGATGTCCTACCCGATTGAATTTCCGTTTGCCGCCGAAACCCGCCGCGGCATTCACCCGCGCCGCTCGGGCGATATTATTTTTCAACTCGACCCGGCCTGGCACTCCGACGACAACCTGTTTAAATCGGGCGGCGCTACCCACGGCTCGCCTTATGCCTACGATACGCATGTGCCCTTGCTCTGGCAAGGCTGGAAAGTGCCGCACGGCGTGAGCCATACGCCTGTAAACATCACCGATATCGCCCCCACGTTGTCGGCCATGCTGCATATCGCAGAACCGAACGGAACAACGGGGCAGGTGATAGAAGCACTGATGCAGCAGAAATAACAATCTGCGCTGTTCAGAAAAATATGAATGCCGGAGATGGACAACCCATCACCGGCATTCAGTAATTTAAGGATTAAAGAGCGGCTTATTTATCTGCCTGGCTGCCCGGTGGTTTATAAAACAAGGGAGCAAATAAAATAGCGGCAAGCATGAGATAGGAAACGTCACTAAGCATATTTCAGGATTATATAAATGAAACTTGGCTATACGTTTGTTTGAAGAAAAGCCGCCGGACTTTGCGTCCAGCGGCTGAAAAACCTCAAACCAAATGAAAATAATCCTCCAACTTTTTCCGGCAAATCTTCGGGGAGAAGATTGGGTCCGGATATGTCGTAATGTCGAACGAAGCACCGAACGGCCTTGCGCCGTTCACAATCCAATTGTTAATTCTTATGATTCAAAAGTACGTTGACTGTATCGTGTATCCGGTTCCAAATCGTTGACATCGGTAAAAGTGTCGTTCAATCCGGGTAACCTGTCGGCGGAG
>JAKQJD010000207.1 GCA_029561355.1 Bacteroidota bacterium
GTAGCCCAGGAGATTTTTTTCTGAAAAGAAGGTAGAAAATTGTTTTAAATATCTGGAAAGAAGGCGTATCTTTGCAACCCGAAATCAAACAGATTATTTTTTTCATTAAACACAAGGAGAATATCCATGCTCATCGTTGAAGTAAAAGACGGCGAAGTACTCGACAAAGTACTTAAGAAATACAAACGTAAATTTGAAAAGGCCGGTATCCTGAAAGAGCTGCGCCGCCGCAAAAACTTCACCAAACCCTCTGTATCTCGCCGTACGGAAGTCCTGAAGGCGGTATACAAAGAAGATATGTACGGCAACAAGAACGATTAATCCGTTCGAAAACCGGCAGGTGAAGGGCTGTGGCAACGCAGCATTGCTTAATATTGCCTATTCAAAGCGCGATACCTGCTATGTTTCACGAGGATTCGTTTTTTCGATATTTATCGCTCGAACGCCGTTTGTCTCCACATACACTTACGGCTTACCGGAACGATATACAGCAATTTATCGCTCACTGTACGGAGCAACAATGCCTTAGTTCGGTAACCGAACTAAGGCATTTGCATATCCGCTCCTGGGTGGTGTCGCAAATCGAGTCGGGACAAAGCGCCCGCAGCGTCAACCGCCGGCTTTCCTGTTTAAAAACCTATTTCAAATATTTGCGCAAACGCGGCTTTCTGGAAACGGACCCGATGAAAAAAATCATCGCCCCGAAAACCGGCAAACGCCTTCCCGTAGTGGTGCAGGAACATCAGATGCTGGCCCTGTTTACCCATGTCGAATTCGGCGAGGATTACGGTGGCCGTATGCAGCGCCTGTTGCTGGAACTACTCTACTCTACCGGCATGCGGCGCAGCGAAGTGTCGGCCCTCAAAATCAACGACCTGGACCTGGGGCGTATGGTTTTCCGCGTCAGTGGCAAGGGCAACAAACAGCGGATGATGCCATTCGCCCGCTTTCTGGCCGATATGCTGGAGGCTTTCCTCAAAATTCGCGGCGAAATGTTTCCCGGCACTGCCGAACCCTGGCTTTTCCTCAACCGCAAAGGACAGCAACTCAGTCCGGAAAGCATCTACCACATCGTGCGCAAACACCTTTCTGCGGTCACCACCATCGAACAACGCAGTCCGCACGTGCTGCGCCACTCCTTCGCTACCCACCTTTCCAACAACGGCGCCGACCTGAATGCCATCAAGGAACTGCTCGGCCACTCCAACCTGGCCGCCACGCAGATTTACATGCACAACAGCATCGAGCGATTGCAAAAAGTGTACGAACAGGCGCACCCGAAGGGTGCGGAGGAGGAGAAGTCTGAATAGATTTTTCTAAAAATCCAATTACACAACCATGTAGTCTATTTGGTAAAAAACGCAGTTTGAAAACACAGCAGGATTTTTCAACCATTTCCACCCTTAATTTTGGGCATGGTTTTCGCTGCAACAGCGACTATACGGTATGAAATGCTGTCGACCATCCGGTATTTCATACGGACTGCTCTGCACAGTATCATCGTTTTAATCTTCGCCGCTTTTGGTAGTTCCTGTTTACGGCTACCCAGGTTAATTGGCGTTTTAGCAGGGCGCAAGCCCTCCCGAACCGGATCTCCCGGACCGATTTCGTTTTTGTTCCAAACAAAAACGCTTGCCAACACGTAAGCAAAAAATAAGCACACATTTTATTCCTTCCCGACTGCGTCGCTGACTTCAACGACGGAGTGCTTTTTTGTATTCTAATCTCTTCTTATTCTCCTGATTTTCAAGGATTTACTACTGTATTCGCCACGGATACAGGTGCTCGTTTTTTGTCATCAAATACGTTTATTATGACCCTTCATCGACTCAGGTTGTATGGCACACTTGTGTGCCTGCTTCACTTCGCCCCCGGTAATCTGTCTGCCCAATGCAACGGCCCTTCGTCGCTCTGGCTGCACAGCGCCCAGTCCTCCACTTCGCTGCCGCTCAACTGGACGCAGGTTGCAGGAATCACCCAATACCAGATCCGGTACTGGGAAAACGCCCTTCCAAATGATAAAACAATTGTAGAACAACCCGGCGCAGCGCCTTTTGTGCTGACGGGATTGAAAAAGAGTACGGCTTACAGCCTGCAAATCCGCTCCGCATGCAGTAACAACACATTCTCCGCCTGGAATACGCAGATCGGATACCTTACTTCCGGCGCAGTAGCGTCCTGTAGTACACCGACGGGTGTTACTGCGACTGCTAACTCCACCGCTATTACGGTGAACTGGACTTCCGGCAGCGATCACACCGTTCGGTACCGGCCGGGTAATTCGGGCGACTGGATCATTCCTTCCGGCGGATTGTCGGTTTCAACACCTCCGTTTATTATCAACGGACTTGCATCGGGAACCTATCAGGTGCAGGTTAAACGAAATTGTACCGGCACCGGCAGCAATTATGCGGGCACAACAGTGGTTCTACAGGTAGTTCCACCGCCCCCCACCTCTTGCCTGACAAACAAGGATTACGGCAAAAATCTGAGTGCTGCCGACCTGATCCAGATCAATTCAGACTTCAACACTGCCAGCCCTTTTACTTTTGGAGAAATGATCGGTGTGAATGACGGGGGACTGGTGTTCCGGTCTTTTTTAAACGAACAAGTCAATCCGATTACACGCCTGACGACCCGCTACCGGAATTTCCATACCATCGATGAAGATTTCGATGCTTCCATCGGGCTGTACGCGCAGAATGTAAAACCCAGGAACACGCAGCCGGAAGGCACGCCTGCCAATACCGCCCACAACAAAAACTATTATAACCTGTACCGGAATACGCACGGATTCACCAACATCACCGGCGCCATAGAATTGTTGCATTACGGGCCACAGTCGTGGAAGGACAAGATTTACCTCGAAAGCGACTGGTCATCTTTTGGAGCGTCCGGCATCCGGCAATCATTTGAAAACTATACGAAGAAATTTATCGACGTATTCGCGCCTGCCAACGGCACAGTTTCGCAACTGCTGGTCACCAATTTTCAGGTCGGTAATGAGCTCTGGGACTATCCTGTCAAATCCGATTACCACAGTTTGCTGACGGGCGCGCACAACGCATTTGTCAGTAAATACGGGCAAAAATCGGCCGGGGGATGGAAAATGAGCCTGGTAGCGGGCGCTTTTCAGGCATTTCGGGACAACAACTGTGCGAGCACGGCGCGCGACGTTTCGAACTGTGGCGGCAGCCTGGAGCGGCACGATTTTATCGGCGATTACCTGAACGTGACAGATTGCAGCATTCTCAGGGATTTGGACGCCATCGACTGTCACCCGTACAGTTTTTTGCCCGGCAGCACCACCTGGACGTATCCGGAAAACCCGTCCTCCGAGGCCTGGCAGATCAGGAACCTGGCAGCCTGGCTGAATGCAAATAAAAATGCAGGAAACGGGATGCTCAACAATACCCGTTTGTGGTCGTCGGAATACGGTTTTGACAGCAACCCGGCCACGGGTGTCGGGGAACTAACGCAGTCCGCCTACCTCATTCGCGGGCTTTTTATGCACAGCCGTTTCCATTTCGAGCGGGTATATTTTTACAATGCTTTCGATCAGGCGAGAACCACCGACAACGCGTATTCCGGACTTTATTACAGTTCCGGGTTCTGGAAACTGGGTACGCAACCCGCTAACAGCGCCTGGCCTTCGCCCTTGCAACAACACGGCGCTACGCCCAAGCCGTCGTGGTATGCCATGCTCGATCTGAAAACCAGGTTCGGCAACCACGTATTTTACAAAGCACTATCCGAAGATGCCGAAGCCAGTGTATGGCTCATTGCCCGGCCCGACGGGTCGGAACCTTACCTGGTATTCTGGGCGCCCCAGCAAACCAGCGACGCCAATGTCAATTCGGAAATTTCAGTCAGCAAGCCGATCGACTGGTCGGGTGTACTGGCGGGGAATTTCAGCATTGAAACGGGGACAGGACAAACATTTGCCGGTGACGAAAATCCGGGACAAACATTCTCTGCCGCTTCGGGCAGTGCGTGCGGAAGCACAACCATCCATACGATCCGGCGGAATCCGGCATTCATTCGCCTGATGACATGTTCTTCGTGCAGTAATGTAACGAATGCAGGCGGTATCATCGATCCCAATCCAAGCAGTGGCGCCAACCCGTTTAATCCCGGCCCGATTATCAGTGATTTCGCTGCAAGCGGCGGCACCGATGGCAGCATCGGGTATCAGTGGCAGGAATCGCAATTCAATACCAACTTTACGGATATCCCGGGCGCTACTGAACTTGCCTACGATCCGCCGGCACTTAACCACAGCAAGTATTTCCGGCGCGGCGCCCGGCGAAGTAACTGCCCTGATTTCCTGTATTCGCCATCGGTGCTGATCAGTGTAACAAGTGCCTGCCCGAACATCGCCTCCTTCCGCCGCTATCTGAATACCAACAACGGATGTAATGGTGCTGCCGATTATTACTACGAAGTGATCCTGAACAATGTGACTGCCGTCGATCAAATTACGCTATCGGGCCTGCCGACCAATGGCCTGGCGATTCCTGCGTCCAGCCTCAACGGTGTAAATTTCAATACGCAGACCTTTTTTTCCAACCTGCAGTACCTCGGCAGCAGCAGTTTTAACTGGCTCGTCAGCCCGGCCAACGGCAGCACACAGACCCTGCGGATTTACTATTGCTGGTCCAATACCTATCCGAATCCGGTAGGCACATCCACGGCGACTTCCCTTTGTTCGGCGCTGAGCAAGCCATGTTCCGTTGCACCTGCTTTCACGGAAAGCAACGAACGCGAAAGTGAAGTTTCGGAATTGAATTCTTCCGGTTTTGATTTCACCGTGCAACCCAACCCGGGTACAGACCATATTGTATTAAATTACAGCGGCATAAAAACCGCCGGGGCCAAACTGCGTATTTTTAACGGGACAGGGCAACTGGTTGCTTCCCCGAATTTGCCGGAGGTGGAAAATGGAAGTACGTTGTCCATTCCATGTACGGATCTGCCACCCGGCCTGTATTACCTGTGTATGCAGATTGGCGGGGAGATGAAATACCGGGTATGGGGAAAACTCTGAATTGAACAGGAGTTCATCCCGAATTTTTCGTTTCAAATAATAACTGATGCCGGTTTGTCACCCTGTCGGGGCCCGTCCACTCTACGACGCATTTTTGAATATTTACCCTCGTAGAGTGGGCGGGCCCCGACAGGGTGACAAACCGGCATCAGTTATTATTCCAGGCGAATGAGGCCATATTAATACTTGATGGTCTTATCAAAAGCGCACCCGGTACTCCAGATTTGCCACAAAACTCCGCGTTAGTCCATCGGGGCGGACGTCGCGTACAATAAACGGAATACCGAGGCTCAACTGAAAAGCATTGTGGAGATTCACCTCGTAATCCAGATACACATTGGTATTCAGGGTAAGGCCGCTGGAGCCTTTTATTTCCAGTTTTTTGCCCAATTCGCCGGTATATTCATCGTTACCCAGGTGATAAATCAGCAACAGGCTCGGGCTGATTTTGAACTTGCTGCCGGCGGGAATGGGATAGGATCCGCGAAGCAAGACATCACTTTTTCTTTTAAACTGGTTGGTCGGCTGAAAATCGGCATACCGGGTATCTCCGGCATATGCTTTAACCAGAAACGTATTTTCGTTTTGCGTGAGTGGTTGCTGCAAGGCTGCCGCCAGTTGTACGCCGCCCACACCGTATGCGAGGCCGACAATGAGGTCGAAGGTGCCCAGGCTCGACTGGTAATCCATCGGCAGCGGCAAGCCGTCTTTCAGGGTATTGCCGTCCGTGAGCGGTATTTTAGCACCGACACTGAGTTTCACGTTTTCTGCAAATTGGTAATGCAGGTTGGCGTATACGTCCGACAAGCCGAAGGTATTGGCCTGCGAACCGCTTTGTGCCAGTGAAGCAAGTTTCACATCCATTCCGAAACGTTTGCTCAGGCGGCGGTCGTATTCCAGGTAATTGCCGAAAACGGTAATAGAGTGGTCGGCGCCACCCGCAGACGCCCCGAACCTGATCTGGTGGACAGGCGGCATAGTGTCGAGACTGCCGGGTTTAAAATTGTTCAGCGTGCAAAAACCTGCATCGCTACAACCCTGGCCATTTGACGTGTAAACGGATGAAAACTGGAGTAAAATGATCAAAAAGGGAATAGTTTTTCTCATACGGCGATTTTTCCGGCGAATTTGATGTTGGTATCCGCGCAAAGTTAAATCTTGCACGGCAACGCCTTGTCATTTAAACTGACCGAAACGCGTCATTCTACTTATACGATATGAAATATGTATTGTTGGTGATTGTATTCTTCCTCACCGCGGGGTATACCGAAGCGCAACAACGGGTTTTGAAACCACAAATCGGAATTGCGGAAAACATGGACAACGACAGCCTGCTGGCCGCTGCCGGTTATACCTGTATGGTGGAATCCATCGGCCGCCGGTTCTCGCCGCGTACCGTGCCGGATGCCGCATTTCAGAAAAATTTATTGCACATTGCGCAACTGCCAATTCCCATTTATTCGGTCAATTTGTTCATCCCCGCCGACCTCAAACTGGTGGGCCCTGCCGTGAATGAAAAAGCCGTGCTCGCCTATGCCGACAGCGTCATGAACCGGTTGCATCAGGCAAACATCCGGCACATCGTATGGGGCAGCGGGGGCGCCAGGCGTATTCCCGAAGGGTTCGATAAAAAAGTGGCGACGGAACAAATGATTTCCATTGCCAAAAAAATAGCGAAACGCGCCCGAAAATACCACATTGTCATTTTCCTGGAAAACCTGAACAGCACGGAAACCAATTTCATCAATACGGTAGAAGAGGCGCTGTACATCGTCCGGAAAGTAAACCACCCCAACCTGCGCCTGAACGCCGATATCTACCATATGCTGAAGGAAGGCGAATCACCGGATGTCATTTTAAAAACCGGTAAATACCTCGCCTATGTGGAAATAGCGGAAAAAGAACAACGTACCGCGCCGGGCGTGACGGGAACCGATTTCAGGCCTTACCTGCAGGCGCTCCAGCAGGTGAACTACCACGGCAAAATAGTGATCGAGGGACAGTGGAAAAAGGTTTCGGATATTGCCGTTCCGGCATTTCAATATTTACAGCGGCAAATCAACGAAGTGTATGGACCATGAATTATTTCACCCGCTTATATGTGTACTCGTTGCGAATCCTGCTGGTGAAATATCTCCCGTGCGATTCCGCATGCATCAATGCTTCATATTCTGATCTGGGCACGCCGAGATAATCGTAAATGCCGCCGGAATTGAATTCTATTTCCAGTAGTTTTTTACTCGTTTGGTATCCTATAGAGGCCAAAACAGAGGAGTTGACCGCAATTCTTTTCATTACAAAAACTGTTTTTGTTTCCACACTTTTACAGTCTTTTTTAACGATGAATTGGTGTTTTGGTTCATTTTTTCTGCTGTTATTGGTTATTAGAGCGTGTTCGGGAATTTTATTCGCTAAACAGGACATAATCGTTGCATCATAATGGTCATATTGGCTAAAATCACCCAAGTCGCCGAAGATTCTATCGTATACTCATAATCTTTGACCACTCTTCGGAAGAAATTTGT
>JAKQJD010000234.1 GCA_029561355.1 Bacteroidota bacterium
AACTCTGGCTTGCCGTCAATCTCCTCTATATAGACCCCTGTTGCGTGAAAACCCGCTTTGTCACCTATATCTTGTAAACATCAGTTGCGTGAAGCTAACCGGAGTAGTTAGCTTCACGCAACTGCTAAAACAATAAACAATAGGAAACTTTCGGTTCATTACGCGAGGTTTTATCGTGTAAATATAGTACCCACTTCCAAATTTCCAAATCCTTCAACCAACTTTTTATTCCCCCAACCACAACACTTGTACAGGTAGTTTCATCATCCTTTTCCCCCCACAATTACCAAACCCCTCATCCCACCCCCATCCGCTACCTCGCATGCTAAAACCCGCTATATCTTCGCCCGAGCAATCTGAACGAAATGAAGTGGCGACTACTCCTCTGTATATTTTACCTGTTTCCCGTTATACTAATCCATGCGCAACCCGCTGTATATGATCGAATTACCATCGAGCAGGGCCTCTCGCAGGGCATGATCTTCGATTTGTTGCAAACCCGCGACGGTTTCCTGTGGGTGGCTACCAAGGACGGGCTGAACCGCTACGACGGCTACAATTTCCAGATTTTTCGCAACAACCCGTTCGACGCGTTCTCCTTGTCCGACAATGAGACGCTGCACCTGTTCGAAGACAGCCGGGGCTGGCTATGGATCGGCCTGCAAAATAAGGGCATGGACCTGTATGAGCCGAAATCCGGACGGTTTTACCACTTCCCGTTCCAGTTTCAGGGCATCAACGGCTATTCTTTCATTCGTCAGATCGCGGAAGACCGGGATGGCTCCATCTGGGTCATTCAAGGCCGGGATGTGCTGGTGCATGTACAAATTCCGGCTTCCTGGAAAGATGGCCTGCCGGATAAAAGCGAACTGATCGGTGAAGTCGTAGCAAAGCAGGTTCCGGTGGAAACCTACCGTAAGGAAGAAATCATGATACGGATGGAGCCGGGAGCGGATGGTTTAAACCTTTTTTCTACCGAAAAACAATACCGCATCGACCGGCAGGCGGGTGTAGCGCGCCCGGTCGGCAATCCGCTGTTACCCTCGTACATCGGTAGCGTAGCGGTGCAAAAAAATAAAAAGGATGCCTGGGCGGCAGGCAATCAGGACGAGTTATTTTGTATGAGCGCGGAAGGCCGGGTGCGCTACCAGTCGCCCGTGCCCTGGCTCCGGTATCATTATTTTATCGACTATGATCGGGACGGTCGCTACTGGATGGCGCATGGCAACAAACTCTGGGAACTTCGGGCAGATCGACCGTTCGATTATTCCCGGCCCGACTGGGAAACCGACCGCGATATCAACTGTATGGAGGTAGACCGGAACGGCAACATCTGGCTCGGCACCCAGGGGTACGGTTTGCGCAGGATCAATCCCGGCCGGCAACTGTTTCACCCGGAAGTGTCCGGACAAAGTACCTGGCGGGTGTGGCAAAGTCCGACCGGCGCCCGTTTCTGGCGCGATATCTCCTGTATTTATCCTTTTGAGGCAAAAAAGACACCGGAGGGCCTGGAAACGGCCTTTCCCGAATGGGGGCTCGAGCGCAATATGGACCTGCTTTTCGATTCGAACGGTGGTTTCTGGATGCTGGGCGTGCCGGAAAAAGATAATTTCCAGGGCATTTTACGATACTACACAGCCGATAAAAAACTGCTCCGGACCTATTCCTTCGCGATGAACATGTATGATTACATGCGACTGGTGCGGGGCCGCGACGGAAATATTTGGATCACAGGCGGGAGCGGTCAGTTACTTCGTTTCCATCCGGATAACGGCAGGATAGAATACTTCAGTTATGCCCATCTGTTCGGGGAAAAAGTGTCTACTGCGCAGGCCCTGGCACTTACCGAAGACGGCAATGGCGACCTCTGGATCGGCACGAAACTGGGGCTGGTGAAGGCCCGGTGGAGTGGGGGAACGCCGGATTTTCAATTGCTGGAAGTGAATCCCGATAATCCGCATGGATTGAACAGCAATGTGATCGCCTGCCTGCTGCCCGATCCTGCCGAACCGGCGCACTGGTTGTGGATCGGCACCAAAGGCGGCGGTATTAACCGGATGGACCTGCAAACCGGCCGCTGCGAACACCTGACCATGGCCGACGGACTGCCCGACCAGGTCATCTACGGCATCCTTCCGGGCAATGAAAAAGGGGGAGAGCAACCCATCAGCCTGTGGTGCAGCACCAATCGGGGGCTGGTGCGGCTCGTACCGCGTGCGACGAACCCTTTGTCGGCCGACATTATCACCTACACGGCTGCGAAAGGTTTGCAGGACAATGAATTCAACACCCAGGCCTTTTTCAAGGCAGCCAACGGCGAACTGCTTTTCGGCGGCGTGAACGGGGTGAACCGCTTTTTCCCGGAAGCACTGCGCGCCGATACCACGCGGATGCCGGTTTACCTGGTCGGGCTGGAAATCAATCACCAGTCGGCCCTGTTCGGACAAGCAGGCAGCCCCCTGACGGAACCGCTGGAAAACCTGCGCGAACTCACGTTGCCGTACGATGAAAACAATGTCTCTTTCGAGTTTGCGGCGCTCGATTTTACCGACCCGTCTCAAAATCGTTACCGTTATCTGCTGGAAGGACTTGACGCGGAGTGGGTGAATACGGGAAATATTCGTTTTGCACATTTCACGCACCTGGAGCCCGGGCGGTACAAATTCCGGGTACAGGGCACCAACGGGCAGGGCAAATGGCAGGAAATGACGCACCCGGTCGTGCTGGTGATCCGGCCGCCCTGGTACCGTTCGCCACTGGCCTATGTGTTGTACGTGCTGGCACTGGTCTGGGCCGGTTGGCACCTGTACCGTTTCCAGATCCGGCGGGTGCAGGAGCGCGAACAACTGGCGTTCGAACATCGTGAAACCGAACGCTTGAAAGTGCTGGAACAAATGAAAACCGATTTTTTCAGCAACATCACCCACGAATTCCGCACGCCGCTTACCCTGATCCTCGAACCCGCGCGCCGTATACTGGCTGAAACTACCGAACCCAACACCCGCCGGAATGCACAGCATGTGGAAACGAACAGCCGGCGCCTGCTTGCGCTGGTAAACCAGTTGCTCGACATGGCCAAACTGGAAAACGGCAGCATGGGCCTCGACCTGTGCATGGGCGACCTGACGGAACAGGTACGCAGCATTTTTCAATCCTTCGAACCGCTGGCCGAGCAGCAGGGTGTACAGTTTTTACTTGAAACGCCCGACGCCGTTCCGCCTGCGCACTTCGATCTGAACAAGGTGGAACTGGTGGTCAGTAACCTGATTTCCAACGCACTGAAGTTTACGCCTGCGGGCGGGAAAGTCATCGTAACCTGCAAAAATGCCCCCGATTCCGGGCAGGCCGCAGAAATCAGCGTGTCGGACACCGGTATCGGGATTCCGCCGGATGCGCTGGGGAAAATATTCGACCGTTTTTACTAGGTCGATGGCTCGCATACCCGGCTGGGTGAAGGCACAGGTATCGGGCTGGCGCTGACCAAAGAACTGGTGGAACTGATGCACGGCAACATCGACGTTCAAAGCACGCCGGGCGAAGGGGCTGTTTTTACTTTCCGTTTGCCTTTGCAGCCGGGAATGAAGGCGTCTGTTGATCTGGCAGGGGAAACCACAGCGGTCCCGGGTGCGCTGCCGGTCTTTTACCAGGCGGCGGACATTTCGGAAGAACGCCCGACGGTGCTGCTGGTGGAAGACAATGCCGAACTGCGCACTTTTATCAAATCCTGCATTGGCGACAACTGGCAGGTGGTGGAAGCCGCGGATGGTCAGGAAGGGGTGGGAAAAGCCCTGGAAACCGTGCCCGACCTGGTCATTTCCGACATCATGATGCCCCGAAAAGACGGTTACGCCGTTTGCGATGAACTGAAAAGCAACGAACTGACCTCCCATATTCCGATCATCCTGCTCACCGCAAAATCCACCGTGGACGCCCGTATCAAAGGCTGGCAAACCGGGGCGGACGATTACCTGTCCAAGCCATTCAATAGTGAGGAACTGCTGGCGCGTATGGAAAACCTGGTGGAAAACCGGCGGCGGCTGCGGGCGCGTTACAGCCAGGCGTCGCTACAGGACGGCCAGCCGGAAGAATTGGACATCCTCTCTACACGCGACCGGGAATTTCTGAACCGTTTTATACAGACCGTCGAACAGCACCTGTCCGACGAAACCGTCAGCGTGGAAGACCTGGCCCGCAAAATGTTCGTCAGCCGGGTACAACTCTACCGCAAACTGAAAGCCCTGACCGATCAGAACGTGACGGATTTCGTGCGCGATTACCGGCTCGACCGGGCTATGTCCATGCTGCGCAATCGGGAAGGACTGGTGTATGAAGTCGCCTACCGCGTAGGGTTCGGGAGCGAAAAGTATTTTTCCAAAGCGTTCAAGGATAAGTTCGGGGTTTCGCCCAGTCACGTGAACTGAAGCGTTTTCCGCTGTCAACAATGAAAATGTAACATCCGCTCACCATCCTGTAACCTGCGCGTACCCTGTTACCATGCCTTCCACCGGAATTTTGCAGTAAACAATTTCAGATCTTATTCCGGTTTTTATGAAAAATTTAATGTTCTCCTTCTGCCGCCCCGCGTCCGGTATTTTCATCCGTACGGCCCTGCTGTGTCTGTTTTTTGCCAGTGGCGTACTGTCGGCCCAACAGCCGTTTATTACCACCTGGAAAACGAACAATACCGGGCAGGGAAACAGCACCTCCATCGTTATACCGACCACCGGGACCGGCTACAATTACGAAGTAGACTGGAACAACGACGGCGTGTACGAACAAACAGGCATTACCGGCAGTGTATCCCACAATTTCGGTACGGCGGGTACCTACACCATCCGCATCAGAGGGGCATTCCCGCGCATTTATTGCAACAGTATCGGCGAAAACAAATTGCTCGATGTCGTGCAGTGGGGCGACATTGCGTGGACGAGTATGAATCGCGCATTTTCTAACTGCGGCAATCTGAATATCACTGCTACGGACGTCCCGAACCTGAGCGGGGTGACCGACATGAGTTACATGTTTTACGGGTGTACCAAACTGACCGGCCCCGCTAACATCGGCTCCTGGGACCTGTCTACCGTAAACAACATACAGGGCATGTTTATCGATTGCGCCATGTTTAATCAGCCCATCGGCAACTGGAATACGGCATCCGTAATCGATATGGGCGGCATTTTTGCCAGGGCCGTTTTATTCAATCAACCGATCGGAAACTGGAACACCTCGGCGGTGACCGATATGGGAGGTATGTTCGACCACGCCTCCGCATTTAACCAGGATATCAGCACCTGGAACACCTCGGCGGTGACCGAAATGAGTTCTATGTTCACGTATGCGCTCGCCTTCAATCAGCCGATCGGTAACTGGAATACCGCATCGGTAACAGGTATGAATGCCATGTTTAAAAATGCCACGTCGTTCAATCAGCCCATCGGCAACTGGAGTACGGCAGCGGTAAACAATATGGGAGATATGTTTTTCTCCGCCACGGCATTCGATCAGCCGATCGGCAACTGGAATACCACTTTGGTAACCAGCATGTCCAATATGTTCAGGGAAGCCGACCATTTTAACCAGCCCATCGGGGGCTGGAGCACGGGCGCCGTCACTTCCATGAACGCCATGTTTTATGGCGCCGACGCATTCAACAAGCCCATCGGGGGCTGGAACACGGGCGCCGTTACCACCATGAGCCAGATGTTCCGCGGCGCCGTTGCGTTTAACCAGCCCATCGGGGGCTGGAGTACGGGTTCGGTGCTCGCCATGGACCAGATGTTTTACAACGCTACTATGTTCAACCAGCCGATCGGCAACTGGAACACCGGCGCCGTTACCGTCATGAGCCAGATGTTCGGCCTGGCTTCCGCATTCAACCAGCCAATCGGGGGCTGGAATACGGCGGCGGTGACCAATATGGGCCTGATGTTTTATAATGCCGCCGCGTTCAATCAGTCGCTCGCTACCTGGACTATAAACCCCGGTAATTCAATGTTTACCATGCTTTCCAACTCGGGAATGGATTGCTTCAATTACAGCGCTACCCTGATCGGCTGGGCCGGTAATCCTGCTATCCCCAGTAATCGCTCGCTGGGCGCTGACGGGCGGCTTTACGCGACCGAAGCCGCAAGCGCCCGAACGTATCTGAGCAGCACCAAGGGCTGGACTATTACCGGAGATACACCATCGGGTCCCAACTGTGCTCCCGTGTTGCCGGTTGAATGGGTGCGTTTTTCCGGCCGGCGGCAGGACAACAGCATCGTGCTGGATTGGGAAACCGCCCGCGAACAACACAACCTCGGCTTTCAGGTGGAACGAAGCCCCGACGGCGTATCGTGGGAGGCACTCGCATTCGTACCCGCACGAAACGACGCTTCGGAAAATCAGCGCTACACATACACCGATCAGGATGCCGCCCGCGCATGTCCGGCCGCCTGTACCCTGTACTACCGCCTGCGCCAGATGGATACCGATGGCGGGGAAGACCTGTCGAAAATGGTCGGCGTGGCCATCGGCGGCCTTTCCGGGCAGCCGGGCATACAGGTTTTTCCCAATCCGGTTCAAAACGGCGCTTTGACGCTGTTTTTGCCGGAAACGATATCAGGAACCGTGAATGTCTGCCTATTGAACAGCACAGGTCAGACCCTGCGATCCGCTACGCTGGAAACAGGTACTCATGTCTGGGACGTCAGTGATTTGGTGCCGGGCATATACACGATATCAGGGTGGAGTGCAGCGGGGCAGTTTTGTGAGAAGGTAATGGTAGGAAATTGAAAGGCCATGGTTATTCACTGCGCCAGCAACCGCTTTTCTATCCATCCCCGCGCTTCGTC
The DNA here is from genome assembly GCA_029561355.1 of Bacteroidota bacterium. Lineage (GTDB taxonomy): Bacteria > Bacteroidota > Bacteroidia > Chitinophagales > Saprospiraceae > M3007. The sequence goes on from JAKQJD010000234.1 coordinate 6,834, forward strand.
CATCAATGCGTCGGCATCTTCTCCCCGCAGCACCGGGCCGTAGCACATTTTTACCTGTATACGTTTTTCCCTGAATCGGCGACCGGCATGCCCTGCGAACGTGTCGTTGCCGATCCAGTAGTCCGCCGGATCGGCAAAAATGAACGCAACCGGAACGATGGAAAAGCCGGAACGCGCCGCCAGTTGGAACGCGCCTTTGCGAAAGGGCAGGGTGCCCGGCAGGCCGGAAGTAGTGCCTTCGGGAAAGATCATGACCTGAAATCCTGCGTCGATACGTTTGCCGATCAGCCGGAGAATATCACCACGGCTGGC
>JAKQJD010000248.1 GCA_029561355.1 Bacteroidota bacterium
TATAAATCGATATCCTGAAATGCATTTTTTCAAGGCAGGTAAAGGTATTTTCGCCGACGAGGATCTTTTTTTGAATGCCATTCAAAAGGGGGATACGAAGGCTATTTTGTATTTGCAGGACAAGGCAACAGGATTTACCCATCAGTTTATGGAGCAAAAAAGACTACCCCGGCATTTGTTTAGCGAGGTGCTGAATGATGCGAGTATTATTTTGTTGAAAAAAGTCAGAGAACCCGGATTTGCCCTCCAGTCCGCAAAAGTCTCCACCTATTTTGTAGAAATCGTTAAAAAAGTCGCGCTCAACAAAACCCGGAACAGGCAGTTTTCGGGTAGCGATTCCATCGAAACACAGCAGCATTTGTCCGACACTTCGGTTGAGGAATACTATGCCAGAAAGGAGCATATTGAATTGATAAACAGCCTTTTAAGGGATATTTCCATGCCTTGCTCCGATATTATCCGAATGAAATACCTGGATGGTTATTCGGATGAAGAAGTGATCAATCAGCAATTGTCGCTTTACTCCACCGTCGAATCGCTGCGGGTCAAACGCAGTGACTGCATGAAAAAACTCCGGGATCTGGCCCGGAAACACCTGTAACCACTGCCTTTTCAAAACCTTTTAAAAAGATCGCCATCCCGTTAATGTTTTTCATTTTACCTACACTTACTACGGAATAACAATGGAAAAATACCTGTTAGACATGGAAGCGTATCTGGATGGTAGCATGACGGATACCGAACGCCGTGATTTTGAAGGAAAATTACAAACCAGTCCGCAACTGCAGGAAGAACTCCGGGAGATGCGGGCCTTGCGAACAGATCTGGCCTATCATTATGCGGCAAAAGATGTGGCGGAGGCAGCAAAAGTGCGTGCTGCATATGAAAGAAAAAAACGTGTTCGGAAAGGGCTGCTACTTTGCTTGCTGGCGGGAATGCTGGCGAGCCTGTATTTTTTTTGGCCTACTCCGAAACAAACAACCCCATCCGAAGCCACTGAAAATGAGCCTGTTATAGCACCTTCCAGCCAGAACCCAGTGGCGCCAGAGGAAAGGAACCAGGATAAAAAGAGTGATAAAGCCCCTGAAATCGAGCAGCCAGTTCCGGCTGTTCCACAGAAAAGCCGGCCCATTGCAGGCGATTTGAAACGAACCGGCGATTCCTCCGGCGATTTGTACCGAGATTTGCCGGCAGAACCCGTTTCAGCAGTATACCGGCAGTTTTTTGAAACCCGTATGCAGTCTTTCGCCCCTTCCGTTCGCCCGCAGGGCATATGGAAGCAGGCCGTGCTGGAACTGGAACGGCATCGGCCCTCCAGGGCGCATCGCTTGCTGAAAAACCTGCCTGCGACCTACGCGAACAGCGATACCACCCGTTATTTGCTGGCGGTTTCCGAGTTGCAAATGCAGCGCCCCGCAGCAGCGGAAGATTTGCTCTACCCGCTGATAGCTGAGAAAAAATGGCAGACAGAAGGGCAATACCTCCTGATTTGGGCTTATTTGCTGGAAGGAAATACGGATTTAGCGAAGTCTTCCTTACAATTGTTGCCGGATGCTTACCGGGACAAAAAAGCAATCGCAGATTTCCTGAATAAATAACGAGCATGTTGAGATTTTCATGCTGAGGCGAGGCCACTACTCCTGGAACTTGTCGTAACCCTCACAAATACCCTTCCGAACTATGCGAGGTTCTTCTCTGAAATACCTGGTCGCCTTCTTTTGGTTGGCGGTCGTTTTTCCATGCCCGGCACAAACAACAACCTACAAGGTCGTTTTCGATTCTCTTTTCAGGAACAACCTGGTAGACGAAGCGCTTGCCTTTTCCGAAAAACTGGAACTGGAACAAATGAAAAGCGGCCCAAGTCTCGACCTCGCTTTCGCTGTCAATAGAAAAGGATTTGCCTGGTATAGAAAAGGGGACTGGCCGCAAGCGGATTCGCTGTTTCGCGAAGCCGTTGAAATAGCCGCCGCGTCGGGGAATTCGGAAAGTATGGAATTCACCGATTTTTTAAATAGCCTCGGCGGACATGCCGGGCGCATGGGAAACTTCGAAGAGTCTCTGGAAATTTTCAACAGAATACTCCAAATCAGGACGAAGTTGCTCGGCGAAAACGACCCCGCTATCGTACGCGTCAGGAGCAGCATCGGTCTCACCTATTACAACATGGGGCAATTCAACAACGCGTTGAATATGGCCCTTGGAAGTATCGGCATGTACGAGCGCAACGGCTGGAAAGAAGATTATCAATACATGATCCTGCAACGGGACGCAGGCGGTGCGCTTTCCGAACTGGGCAGGTTTTCCGAATCCAAACAGCATTATCAAAAGGCCCTTTCCCTCGCCCGCGATCTGCTCGGAGAAGAACATAACGATTACGTGCGCCTGCTTTACAATTACTGCTATTCGCTCAACCAAAGCGGCGATTACACCGAACTGGAACCCACTGCCACGCATTTAGTATCTCTTCTGCGTAAAATACCCAATGGAGATCGGTCCGGCACCATGCAACTGGCGCTGAATATCCTCGGCACCACGAAATACATGATCGGGCTTTACCCGGATGCCATCCAGATTTTGAAGAAAGCAAAGGAAGTCGCAGAAGTGTGTTGCGGCGCAGGTTTGGTGGAACGCGCCGAAGTGTGCGACAACCTGGCACAGGCCTATATTTTTTCCGGACAACTGGATTCCGCCTATCTTCAGGTACAGGAATCGACGCAAATCGGCCTGGAAAAACAGGCTATGGGCGTTCCTGTCGATATGGTTCAAAAGGCCGACCGGGCCGTTATTCTGATCGAACTCCATAAATACCCCGAAGCGAAAACATTGCTGGCGGAAATCGAGCAATCGGTTGTCTGGAATGATGAAAACAAAGTGGGATTGAGGCCGAAATACCTGATGGCAAAGTGGAAACTGCTTGCCCAGGAAGGCGATTTCAGCACGGCGATTTCGCTCCTGGATGAGCATATCCAGAATACGCGTTCGGTGCGGGGTGAGTTTTCGTGGGATCTCATCGCCCTGTTGACCGAAAAAAGCAGGCTGCACCTTCTGACAGGGAACGATGTGGCAAGTTTGGCGGCCATGACGGATATGCTTGCGTTGAAATACCTGCTCGTTTTTAGCCAAATGGCCTTGCTCTCCGATAATGAGCGGAATAACCTGGCTGCTCAGTTTTCTATGGAATCCAGTATTCTCGGAGCCATTGCACAGCGACGTCCCGACCTGACCGCTGCGCAGCAACTCGTAGATTTACAGTTGTTTAAAAAGAGCATCCTGGAAAAAACGTCCCGCAAAATTGCATCCATCGTTCAGGAAACGGACAACCTTGAAATCAAGGAAATCTACCGGCAATGGATCGATGCGCGGGAGCAATATTATTTTGCTATTCAGACCCCCGAGCCCCCCGGTTCCGAAATCATACGGGAGCCGCTCTACGCGAAGGCAGAATTGCTGGAAAAAACCCTGGTGTGGAAAGGGCTGGAGAATGTCTTGCCCGAAAAGATTGTTACAGCGGCTTATATCAGCGCCGCGCTTCAACCCGGCGAAGCAGCTGTCGACGTATTACAATTCAGGAGAATAGACCAATTTGAATACAGCGATTCCATTGTTTATGCTTTTTCCATTATCCGACCCGGTACGGCCCGGCCGGAAATCGTATTCCTTCCAAACGGGAACGAACTCGAGTCTTTTGTGATGGGGCAGTATCAAAATGAAATTTCCCGCAAAAAGGATATTTCACCAATTATTTATGAAAAAATGTGGGCGCCTGTTGCAGCGCACCTCGAAGGTATCCGAACGGTATACTTTTCTCCTGACGGCATTTTTCATAAAATCAATCTGAATACACTCCGCAAACCCGACGGCTCTTATATGCTGGATCAGATATCCGTCATTCAATTAACCAACCTGCGCTATATCTACAGGCGAAGCGAGATGGCTTCCGGCAGGGAACCGGGTACTGCCGTGTTTTTTGGCAATCCGGCGTTTAAAAAAAACGGGGCGCCTGCCGATAATGCCGCTTCTGCCGCTGTTGTATACCGCGATCTGGCGCTGGAGGCCGGCGGCGACCTCCAACTCACACCTTTACCGGGCAGTGAACGCGAAGTGAAAAGTATCGCAAAAAAACTGACCGGAAAAAACTGGCAAACCAGCGTGTTTTCCGGCGCTTCAGCCAGCGAAGACACCCTTAAACAGGTCAAAAGTCCCAAAGTGCTGCATATCGCCACCCATGGTTATTTTTTAAATCCGGAGGCAAAACCCAATGCCGCACCATTTGCCGGCAGCCGGACAGGTAAAAATCCGGCACTTCGGTCCATGTTGTTTTTTGCCGGCGCCGAAGATGCTATTGCCGGAAAAAACACCGGCCGCAACGATGGCATCCTGACGGCATTTGAAGCGGCAGTGCTGCACCTCGACGGCACGGAACTCGTAGTGCTTTCCGCCTGCAACACGGGACTTGGAAAAATCCAGAACGGCGAAGGTGTGTACGGGCTGCAACGCGCATTCCGGATCGCCGGCGCCCGTTCGCTCATTATGTCGCTGTGGGAAGTGGAAGATGCCGCTACCGCATTGTTGATGAATGCTTTTTATGAAAACTGGACGAGCGGGATGCCAAAACCGGAAGCATTCAGAAAGGCGCAATTAACCTTGAAAAAGAAATATCCGCAGCCATTTTACTGGGGCAGTTTTATTCTGGTAAACGGCTGACACGGATTTTTTTCAACCGCCTTCATTTTTTTTCAACTTTTCACTTAGGTTTTTGAACTGGACTACACTTATCCCGAAAGGAAGTTCAATTTCAAAAATCTATGTGTTCCATGAAACTATTTAAATGCTTTTCAAATGCCCTTTTGCTCAGCGCTCTGCTCCTGCAATGGGCCTGCAAACCTGACCCCGGTGAAGAACCGGTGGATGCCGCCATTGTCCTCGACAACAAAGTTTTTTCCGAGAGCCCCCAGCACTGGACCAATCACCATACAAACGGCATCGATTACGTCATCAAAGGACGCGTGTTGTTCCAGGTCAATGCTACACTCACCATCGATCCGGGCACTGAAATCGTTTTTGAGGACAATGCAAGTCTGGAAATGAGTGCTTCTTCCGTGAAAGCAAAAGGAAGTTTATCCGAACCGATTCTTTTCAGGGGTCGTAACGACCTCAAAGGTTTCTGGAAAGGTATTGTTCTGTACGGAAAAACAGATAACGAACTGGTTTACTGCACCATACAGGATGCCGGCGGCAGTACCAATGCCGGCGCTGTGGTGGTCGGTAATGCCCTTGGAGATGCCGGATTATCGCTGGAGCACTGCGTTATTTCCAATAGCTCCTCCAGCGGTATTATTGTCAACGCGGAAAGTACGCTGAATACTTTCACCGGCAACATCGTCACGAATTGCGATTATGTCGCTTCCGTCACCGCCAATTCCCTCGGCCAGTTAGCCGGTACATCAAACACGCTGACGGGAAACACGCATGATCAGGTGAAGGTAAAAGGTGATCAGGTGCGGAAAGCGGGACTGTGGCCGTTTTTGCCGGTCAGTTTTCTGTTCAGCGGTGAAACGCAGTTGGAAAATGAAGTAACGATCGAACCCGGCGCGCTCCTGCTTTTTGATGCGGGTGCGGAACTGGTGCTCTACCTGAACAACTCGACGTCCTCCAAACTTTTTGCCAACGGAACGCCCAGCAAACCGATCGTATGGAAAGGTGCAAATTCCACTCCCGGCTACTGGAAAGGGGTGCGGGTGGATGCAGGACTGGCCCGGTTCACGTATTGCAATTTTAGTGATGCCGGCAAGTCTGGCTCCAGTCCACATATAGGAAACCTGTATATCACCAAGGCCCTGGGCTCCGTGGACGTTACGATTCAGAATTGCGCGGTGAGCAACAGTTCCAACCACGGCATTTGTGTCCGGTCGAATACCATTTCCAATGTAACACTCAGCAACAACCTGTTCACCGC
>JAKQJD010000249.1 GCA_029561355.1 Bacteroidota bacterium
AAAGCCGACTACCAGCGTTGCGTAGAAATCTCCACCCGCGCTGCCCTGCGTGAAATGATGCCTCCGGGCCTCATCACCATCATCACCCCGATCGTGGTCGGATTCCTCATGGGCCCCGAAGCACTCGGCGGCTACATGGCCGGTGTAACGGTGAGCGGTGTAATGTGGGCCATTTTCCAGTCCAACGCCGGTGGCGCATGGGACAATGCGAAAAAATCGTTCGAAAAAGGTGTGGAAATCAACGGTCAGATGTACTACAAAGGCTCCGAACCGCACAAAGCGGCCGTAACCGGCGATACCGTGGGCGACCCGTTCAAAGATACTTCCGGTCCGTCCATGAACATCCTGATCAAACTGACCTGCCTCGTAGGCCTCACCATCGCTCCGATCCTCGGCGGCCATTTAGGCGGAGATAATACCTCCACCAAACAGCCGGAGCCGAAAATGCAGATGATGTCGAAAGCACCGGATGCAACGACACAGGACGTAGCGCCGATCAGCGAGAAAAAATAAGTACAGGTTTGGTGATCTGAAATCACTGCCTGATTAAATAAAGCGAGTCTGCTCCGGATGCCGGGGCAGACTCGCTGTTTTTGCAGGCTGGCTACGTACTCGGGCGGTACGCCTTGTGCAAGAAAATTTGTAATGTATTTTATAAAATTGCGGCTTCAACGACTTCAAATACATGAAAAACACGCTTTTGTACGTGCTCCTGCTGTGGAGCGCTCCGCTTTTTTCCCAGGACACCATCGAATGGATAATTCCTATGGGAAAATATTATCAGATCAACAGTTGGAACGGTTATTTACTGGTAGGTGGAAAAGATGGCTGGAGCATACTGGATGAAAATTTACACCCGGTGACCGAGACCAGGTTTGAAAAAATACAAGCATTAGGAAAATGGGCCCTGGCCATTCAAGAGAATGGCAAGTGGGGATTTCGCCATCGGAAAAACCTTCAGGAATGGGCCGTTCAGCCACTTTATACCGGTGATTACTGGGGGGCCTCCAGAGAAGACAAACGAGCCAACACCTGGCTGTTTACCAAAGACGACCGAAAATGGGCCATTACAACCACCAGGGATGAAATCGTGGTGGAAGAGCCTGGCAAGCAGGATCCGCCCGTGGAAAAGATACAATATAACGGGGGAGCGATGGACGTTTCCCCACGGCCATTGAAATCCCTGCCCTGGCACAACCAATGGGCAGAAGTATATCCGCTCTTCACCTATTATGATTATCAAAAAAAAGACCCAAGCACGGATGTTTTTGAAATAATAGACAAGCAGCAAAGACATGGCATGGCAGATGCCAAGGGGCGTGTGTTGATTCCTGCACGGTATGCCGGCGTAGATATTGTAAATTCAAAAACAGTTGCCGTAAAGGAATTTGGCGGTTCTAACCCAAAAGAAGGTTACCTGTTTTTTAGCCGTTCGGACGGCAAACGGATGTCATCGAAAAAATATGAAAAGTACAGGGTATCCCAACTGAGCAAGGACGCCCCTATACAGGTCTGGGAACGGCCATCTGCCGGGGATGACAATATGTTGTGCGGCTTGTTGAGCGCTTCCGGTGAAGAGCGAGTGCCCTGCACCTATGAATATTTTGAAGAGGACACGCCACCCGGATTTGTACCCGCCATGAAATACAAAATGTGGGGACTTGTCAGTATAAAAAACAAGGTACTGTTGCCGCTGGATTACAGAGGGCTAAGGCTCACCGGATTCCAAAATTCATCTTTTGTTATCGTGTCAACAATAGATGAAGTGGGGGTTCTGCGGGTGAAGTGAAGCGGTATGGCAAGTATCTGTTAAAAAGAAAGGCGGGTAAGAAAACATCTGCCCAAACTTCTGCCAACCAAAATATGTGTCGCAGAAATTATCAACAAATGCTCCCTTACCCGCCCTGATAACCAATAACTGATAACTAATAACCAGCTTACAATTCCGCCAGTTTCTTCGTCACCACATCCTTGCCGTCCACGTTCGATTTGCGGCCGAACAGCAACCCTGCTGCGTCGGCACCAATCATCACCGTATCGCCTTTCACGTAGTCACCGGCGAGCAGGTGTTTGGCAAGTTCGTTGACGAGTTCGCGTTGCAGCGTGCGTTTCAGCGGTCGTGCGCCGAACTGTGGGTCGAAACCGTGATCTACCAGTATTTTAGCAGCGTCTTTGGTCACTTCCAGTTGCAGTTCCTGGTGCGTCAGCATTTCACGGATGTCCTTGAGCAGGATTTCGAGGATCTGCGACACCTGGCTTTTTTGCAGCGGGTGGAATACCACCACTTCGTCGATGCGGTTCAGAAATTCCGGGCGCAGGTTCGTTTTCAGCGCGTCCATCACTTCCGCCTTGGCTGTTTCAAAAATCTCGTGCTGGCGTTTTTCCGGCATGGTATCGAAGTCCTCGAAGGCTTCCATCACGCGGTCGCTGGCCAGGTTGGAGGTCATGATGATGATCGTGTTCTTAAAGTTCGCGGTACGGCCCTTGTTGTCGGTCAGTCGGCCGTCGTCGAGCACCTGTAGCAGGATGTTAAACGTATCCGGGTGCGCTTTTTCAATTTCATCGAGCAGCACGATCGAGTACGGCCGGCGTCGCACGGCTTCGGTCAGTTGGCCGCCTTCGTCGTAACCCACATAGCCCGGAGGCGCGCCCACGAGGCGCGACACGCTGTGTTTTTCCTGGTATTCGGACATGTCGATGCGCGTGATGGCTTTTTCATCGTCGAACAACACATCTGCCAGCGCTTTCGCCAGTTCGGTTTTACCCACGCCGGTCGGGCCGCAGAAAATGAACGAGCCGATGGGTTTGTCGGGGTCGCTCAGTCCCGCACGGCTGCGGCGGATGGCATCCGACACGGCTATGACGGCTTCGTCCTGTCCGATCACACGTTTGTGCATTTCCGCTTCGAGGTGCAGCAGGCGTTCTTTTTCGCCTTTCATCATTTTAGCCAGCGGAATGCCCGTCCAGCGTGCCACCACTTCTGCGATGTCGTTGGCAGTGACCGTTTGGGTCGTGAGGCGGGTTTCGGGCGCCAGTTGGGCCAGTTTTTCCTCGGCGGCTCTCAGCATGGCTTCCTGCGCCGGAATGTCCTGGTATTTGATCCGGGAGGCCACTTCCAGGTTGCCTTCGCGTTCGGCGCGCTGGTACTGGAGTTGGAGTTCTTCCAGTTTCAGTTTGCAGTTCTGAATGGCTTCCACAATCTCCTTTTCGGAGGTCCATTTGGCACGCAGGCTGTCGAGTCTTTCACGCAGGTCCTGGATCTGTTTGTTCAGGGCTTCCAGTTTGCGGGCATCGTTGTCGCGTTTGATGGCTTCGCGCTCGATTTCGAGCTGGCGCATCTGGCGGTCGAGTTTGTCCACGTCTTCGGGCACGGAGTCGAGTTCGAGGCGCAGTTTGGCGGCAGCCTCGTCGATCAGGTCGATGGCTTTATCCGGCAGTTTGCGTTCGGAAATATACCGGTGCGAGAGTTCGGCTGCGGCCACGACGGCTTCATCGAGGATCTGCACCTTGTGGTAGTTCTCGTATTTTTCACGAATACCTCGCAGGATGGAAATGGTGTCTTCCATGCTCGGCTCATCGACGTAAACGGCCTGGAAACGCCGTTCGAGGGCCTTGTCGGACTCGAAGTATTTCTGGTATTCGTCGAGCGTCGTGGCGCCGATGGTGCGCAGTTCGCCGCGTGCCAGGGCCGGTTTCAGGATGTTGGCGGCATCCATGGCGCCTTGTCCGCCGCCTGCGCCTACGAGGGTGTGGATCTCGTCGATAAACAGGATAACCTGCTCATTGGAGTCCACCACTTCCTTGATCACGGCTTTGAGGCGTTCCTCGAATTCGCCCTTGTATTTGGCGCCGGCGATGAGGGCCGACAGGTCGAGGCTGAATATTTTTTTACCGGCCAGGGTTTCCGGCACGTCGTGTTTGACGATGCGCCAGGCGATGCCTTCCACGATGGCCGTTTTACCCACACCGGGGTCGCCGATGATAACGGGGTTGTTCTTTTTGCGGCGGCTCAGGATATGGAGCACGCGGCGGATCTCTTCGTCGCGACCGATAACGGGGTCGAGTTTGCCGTTTTCGGCCTGTTCGGTCAGGTTGATGGCATATTTCTGGAGCGCGTTATACACGTGCTCTGTGGTTTGTTCGGTCACCTTCCGGCCTTTGCGGAGTTCTTTGATGGCAGCGGTGAGCGCATCCAGGGTTGCGCCGCTTTCGCGCAGCAGGCGGGAGGCTTTGTCATTTCCCTTGGCGATAGCGAGCAGCAGGAGTTCGAGCGAGATGTATTCGTCGCCGAAGTCCTTGAGCATGGCTTTCGCATTGGAAATGGCCTTGTTGGCTTCGTTGGTCAGGTACTGTTTGTCGGAGCCCTGCACCTTGGGCGTTTCCCAGATGAGTTTGTCGAGTTCTTCTTCGAAACGGGCCATGTTCACGCCCGTTTTTTTCAGCAGGAAATCGGTCACCGAATCGTCGGCATTTAGAATACCTTTCAGCAGGTGCGCACTGTCGACGCTTTGCTGTTCGTAGCCTGCCGCTATTTGCTGGGCCTGCAAAATAGCTTCCTGGGCTTTTATAGTGAAATTATCGTACGTCATTCTTACGGGTAATTTATCTGGTAAGTGGTGAAAAGGGTTATTCGCTTGTTCGTTTTTACGACGGGTAAAAGTACCCGTGCACAACCTTCTTTATCAAATTTATTTCCAAACCTGAAAAACGGGGCTGTGGCTGAAATTGTGACAGTTGCGAATGATTTCATGAGCCAATATGGCTGGAAAATTCGTGTTGAAATGACGAATTGACGGAAGCGGATAGATTTGTGGATGAGTCTTTCTTTTAACCTGGGCAAAATAGCCGCAACCCCGATAACTTGCGCCCCAAAATCATTCCGACCGTATGAATCGAATTTCAATATTCTCCACGCTGTTGCTGGTGACACTTTCCGCTTGTACTGCGCCCCGGCAGGCAGTTTCTACGCAGCCGCAAACGCCGTTTTTCTGGGAAAATGCCAACGTGTATTTTATGATGACCGACCGTTTCAACAACGGCAACCCCAAAAACGACGTCAACTTCGGGCGTACACTGGCTCCCGCTACCCTGCGCGGTTTTATGGGTGGCGATATTAAAGGCATCACGCAAAAACTCGATGAAGGCTACTTCGACCAACTGGGCGTGACGGCCATCTGGTTTACGCCGGTGCTGGAACAAATTCACGATTTTGCGGATGAAGGCAGCGGCGTCAACTATGGCTTTCATGGATACTGGATTAAAGACTGGACCCGGCTCGATCCCAATTTCGGCACCGAAAAAGAACTGGCCGAACTGATACAAAAAGCCCATCAGCACGGTATCCGTTTCGTCATGGATGTGGTGATCAACCACACTGGCCCGGCAACGGCGCAGGATCCTGCCTGGCCCGAATGGGTGCGCACGGAGCCGCAATGCACGTTCAAGGATTACGAAACCAACATTCAGTGCGCCCTGGTGAAAAACCTGCCGGACATCAAAACGGAAAGCAATGCTCCGGTGGAAATCCCCGCTTTTCTGGCAGAAAAATGGAAAAAAGAGCACCGCTACAAAAAGGAAACGGCCGAACTCGACGCTTTTTTCCAGCGTACCGGATACCCGCGCGCGCCCCGTTTTTACATCATCAAATGGCTGACCGATTTTGTCCGCCAATACGGCATCGACGGCTACCGCTGCGACACTGCCAAACACATTGAGGAAACCGTATGGGCCGAATTGCGCAAGGAAGCCGACCTCGCATTTGCGGACTGGAAAAAAGCAAACCCCGCTAAAGTGCTGGATAACAACGGGTTCTACATGGTGGGCGAAGTGTACCAGTATAAAATTTCCGCCGGGCGCCAGTATGATTTCGGCGATAAAAAAGTAGATTTTTACAACAACGGCTTTGACGGACTGATTAATTTCGAACTCAAAGACGACGCGCAGAACAGTTATGAAAACGTGTTTTCCAAATACTCCACCCTGCTGAACGGAACCCTGCAAGGCAAAGGCGTGCTGAATTATGTAACCTCCCACGACGACAGCGCCCCGTTCGACCGCAAGCGCAGCAAACCCCTGGAAGCCGGCACGAAACTATTGCTTTGTCCGGGCGCCGCCCAGATTTATTACGGCGACGAAACCAGTCGCTCCCTGACCATCCCCGGCACACAGGGCGACGCGAATCTGCGCTCTTTTATGAACTGGGACGAGCTGGCCGCCAACGCCGAACCAAACGGATACAAAACGCAGGACATACTTGCACACTGGCAGAAACTCGGGCGTTTCCGGCGTGCACACCCGGCTGTAGGCGCCGGCGTACATACCATGCTGTCGAACAAACCCTATACGTTTAAAAGGATATTTCAATCCGGCGCTTTCCACGACGCTGTAGTGGCCGGTATCGACTTGCCTGTGGGAGAAAAAACGATTGGCGTACAGGACGTTTTCCCGGAGGGAACCAAACTGCTGGATTATTACTCGGGCCGGCAGGTGGAGGTACAGGGCGGAAAAGTGAAGGTGAATTCGGCGTTTGGCATAGTGTTGTTGGGTAAATAACCAACATCAGTACGCCGCTACCACTACTTTCAACTGCGCCAGGTACTGCTGCTTCACCGGATCGCGGCGCGTTTTATTGGTACGGGTATAAAAACGGTGTACGGAAAGGAAACTGACCTGGAGTTTGTTCCAGTCCGTTTCATTGCCGATGAGGTGATAGTTCTGCATTTCCTGAAACAGCGTATTGCCGATCGGATAAAAATCGGGGCGCCCCAGGTAGTCGAGGTCGGCATCGCAGATAATTTCTTCGAGCAGGTTATTGGGGTTTTGCGGAATTTTTGTGGCCATGATCATGCCGCAGATCGTTTCGATATCGGCATCGGTATAGCCGAGCGGCGGCAGGTGTTCGCGCACGATGAGGCAGCCTTCGGCTTCGTGCCCGGCGTGTTTGTTTTTGACGAACCCACAGTCGTGAAACAAGGCTGCCGTTTTGACCAGTTTCAGGTCGCGGCCACGCACACCCTCGTCCAGGGCAATTTTGGTTGCCATCTTCAATACATCCAGGGTATGGTGCAAACCATGGTAATACAATTGAACAGACAATTCCGTTCGGAGCCTGTTCAGGATGTATTGTTTAGCAGCGCGATAATTCATATTGGATAGTCGGACTTCAGGTGGAACGCGCATCGGGGTCATTTCATTGGATGGCGAACCGCGTAAAATTGCGGCTTTTCTCAAAATTACAGGGTGACTTAAAAAATTATTTGCCGAACGATCCAATTTTATGCCGTTTTGGGCCGACAAGCCCCGAAAGTACTGTTACTTTTATGCCTTGTTTCGTATAGAATGCGCCATTTGGCAGATTTCACTTTTCCAATCACTTTATTGAAGTTCAGAATTATGGATTTAATGCAAATTTTACAAGGCCAGTTGTCCGATGACGTTGTTTCGCAAATCAGCGATCACATCGGCGCAGAACCTCAGCAAACGGCAACCGCTGCTTCGGGTATTTTCGCCACCCTGCTCGGTGGCCTTGCAAATAACGCAAGTACCGAAGGCGGCCTTTCCGCACTGGGCAATGCCCTCGACCGCGACCACGATGGCAGCATGGTCGACGACATCATGGGCATGGTAGGCGGTATGATCCAGGGTAATCAAACAAGCAACGCCACCAATGGTGGAGGTATTCTCGGCCATATCCTGGGCGGACAGCAGGAAAATGCGGCGCAGCAGATCGGCCAGTCTTCCGGACTCAGCGCCAGCCAGGTAATGAAACTGATGCCTATCCTCGCACCGATCGTGATGAGCGTGTTGGGCAAAGCCCGCAGCCAGGGCGGTCTCGACCTCAGCAGCATCGGCAATATCCTGATGGGTTCGGCGCAAAATGCTTCCCAGCAGGGCGGTATGGGCGACCTGATCGGCTCCGTACTCGGCGGCGTACTCGGCGGCGGCAGCCAGCAGCAGCAACAACAGCAACCCGGCCAAAGCGGCGGCATGCTCGGAAGTATTCTGGGCGGCATTTTTGGCAAATAATTAAAGTTTAGGGGTTTTTGAGTTTATAGTTTATGGGTTTATGGGTTTATAGGTTTATGGGTTTATGGGTTTATAGGTTTATAGGTTTATAGGTTTATGGTGCTTCGCCCTGTCCACTCGAATGTCCGGGCGAAGCACCATAAACCTATAAACCTATAAACCTATAAACCCATAAACCTATAAACCCATAAACTATAAACTCAAAAACCCCTAAACCTCATCAACTCCCCTCCCATGTTCACAGGCATTATCGAGTCGCTGGGTAAAGTAAAAAGTATTGAAAAGGACCGTCTGAACGTGCATTTTACCATAGAAAGCGCGCTTTCCGGTGAACTGAAGATCGATCAGAGTGTGAGCCACGACGGAGTTTGCCTCACGGTGGTGGCACTGGCCGACGGTTGTCATACCGTTACGGCCGTCGATGAAACCCTGCGGCGCAGCAACCTCGGCGCCTGGGCCGTAGGCAAAAAAGTAAACCTGGAGCGCTGTATGCCCATGGGCGGCCGGCTCGACGGGCACATCGTACAAGGCCACGTCGATACCACCGGCCGGGTGGTGGAAGTGCTCGAAACGGGCGGCTCCTGGCGTTACACCTTCCAATACCACCCCACGCCCGAACACCTGCTGGTCGATAAAGGCTCCATTTGCATCAACGGCGTCAGCCTGACGGTGGTTGAACCTGCCGGCGATCTTTTTTCCGTGGCCATTATTCCGTATACCTGGGAACACACCAATTTCCAGGACCTGCAAGCCGGTGATGCGGTGAACCTTGAATTCGATATCATCGGGAAGTATATAGCGCGGCATTTGGCGGTGTACGGTAAAGGATAAGGCTTTCTTTACGATGGCCAGCCGCAGCATCACAAAGTATGTTTTCTACGTATCTTTGTAATAAAACATCTTCTGTATGACTGCTCTTCAAAAAGCGGAAGCGCTGCTCCCTGAAATGTCGCTCGCTGAAAAAGCGCAACTTTATCAAAAAGTAGCGGGATCTTTCAACAGCGATTTCCCTGGCATCGAAAAAACACCCGGCGTGTGTGGTGGCGTGGCCTGTGTTATTCGCACCCGTATTCCCGTTAGAACTTTGGTCGCATACAAATTGATGGGCCTAACAGATACCATACTTTTGGAGAATTATCCCACGTTGCGCCATCAGGATTTGAGCAATGCCTGGGCGTACTATCTTGCCTACAAGGAAGAAATTGACCAGGAAATACTGGAAAATGAAGAAGCCTGAGTTATGGCGCGTATTTATGCAAATGAAAATTTCCCAACCCGTGCCATCGAAATTTTACGACAGTTGGGGCATGACGTGTTAACCACGCACGAGGCCGGAAATTCCAATCAAGCCATTCCAGATGAAAATGTATTGTCTTTCGCCACGGCTGAACAAAGAGCCGTTTTAACTTTCAACCGAAAAGACTTTTTCCTGCTTCACCGGCAAAATCCAAGCCATGCTGGCATTATTGCCTGCACGGAAGACATTGATTTCGATGCACTTGCACATCGAATCCATGAAGCAATTCTGGTACATGGAGAAAACCTGGAATCGCAGGTAATTCGCATCAATCGGCCTTCCTGACTGTTTTTCTACAACTTCTGTTAAACCGATGGCCGGCCGAAAGTTAACCCAGCCCGTTCCGCCGCACTACCTCCGCATACCACCAAGCCGAAGCCTTCGGCACCCGCTTTAGCGTACCTTCCTCGATGTGTGTGATCCCGAATTTTTTGGAATACCCCGACGCCCATTCGAAATTGTCGAGCAGCGACCAGATGAAATAGCCCTGCACGTCGACACCGTTTCCGATGGCCTCGTGTACGGCGGATAAATATCCGTCAAAAAAAGCGATACGCTCCGTGTCTTCCAGTTTGCCGTCGAAAGCGCAGCCGTTTTCGGTGATGTACACCGGCGGGTTGTCGTAGCGGGCAGCGATCCATTCCAGCAGTTTACGGCAGCCCCAGGGAACGATAGCCCATTGCATATCCGTCATCGCCCAGTCGGGAGACACGCTCAGGTCCACGTCCTGGTCTTCCGAAAGGCCGCCGTTGCCGTATACGCTGCCGGCGCCGGCACTTTGCGAAGCATCGGAAGCATACATGGTGGTGTAATGATTCAATCCGAAAAAGTCGGAAGAACCTTGTATCAGCGCTTTTTCTTCCGGCGTAAAAGCGGGCAGCCTGTCGCCCAGCCGTTCTTTCATACAATCGGGGTAATCGCCCTTGTACACCGGATCAGCGAACCAGCCCAGAAAAAATTCCAGTGCCCTTTCCGCAGCGGCCCGGTCGGCGGCACTATCGGTGAGCGGTTCGCGCCAGTCGCAGTTATTGGTGATGCCGATTTTACCGCCCTGCACCGCCTGATATTTTTTGCGATACACATCCACCGCCTGGGCGTGCGCCTTGACCAATTGGTGTCCTGCGCGGTAAGGCAAGTCTTTCGACACCTTTCCGGGGGCAAACACGCCATGGCCGTAACCCAGAATAGCCACCACCCAGGCTTCATTGATGGTGATCCAGTTTTTTACCCGGTCGCCGAAATGCCGGAAACACACGTCGGCGTAGGCGGCAAACACATCGGGGATTTCTTCACCCAGCCAGCCGTCTATCTCAAATTCGAGCGCTGCCGGCAAATCCCAGTGATATAAAGTGACCCATGGTTCGATACCCGCTGCCAACAGGCTGTCGATGAGCCGATTGTAAAAGTCAATGCCGGACTGATTCACGGCGCCGCGTCCGGCAGGCAGTACCCTTGGCCAGGAAATGGAAAACCGGTAGGCCTTCACGCCGAGCGATTTCATAAGCGCTACGTCCTCTTCAAGCCGGTGATAATGGTCGCAGGCGAGGTTGCCGGTGTCGTTGTTGTGAATCTTGCCGGGGATCATGCAGAACACGTCCCAGATAGACGGGCCTTTGCCGTCGGCATTCCAGCCGCCCTCGATCTGGTAGGCGGAAGTGGCGCTGCCCCAGACGAAATCCGGGGGGAATAATTTATTCATTGTTGGTTATCAGTTATCAGTTATCCTTAGCATGTTGAGATTTTCATTGCCGGGCTGCAAGCGAAAATCTCAAAATGCTCATAGCCGGGTGCCCGAAATTGGCATTTTTTGGTATAAGAGTGGTAAAATTTGGCAAAATACCCCGGGAGGCCGAAAGTTAGCACACCGGCAATCAGCAGGATAATGATTTGCATTTACCTTTACTTTTTTCCGAAACAAAACGATTCAAACGATCCTGTCAACGACCTGCTATGTACGTTCTATCTACCATTGACCTGGTAATTATACTGCTGTATTTTCTCATGATGATCATGCTCGGTTATTACATGCGCAACCGGGCCAGAAAAAGTAAAGACGCCTATCTCATGGGCGGCAAAACCCTGCCCTGGTACATGCTCGGGCTGAGCGACGCGAGTGATATGTTCGACATCAGCGGCACGATGCTGCTGGTCAGCATGGCTTTTCTCTATGGTTTCAAAAGCGTCTGGATTCCCTGGATGTGGCCGGTGTTCAACCAGATCTTTCTGATGGTATTCCTGAGCCGCTGGTTGCGCCGTAGCAACGCCACAACGGGCGCCGAATGGCTGGGCACACGATTTGGATTGCAGGACAAAGGGGTGGCGCAGAGCCACGTGATTGTCGTGGTGTTTGCCCTGCTGTTGTGCGTCGGCTACATGGCTTACGCCTTTGTCGGCGTGGGCGAGTTTTTGCAGATATTCCTGCCATATGAGCGGGTGAAGGATATGTTTCCTTTTCTCAGCCATGGAGAAGCGGCTTTCGCGCCGGGCTCGGATGCATACAATACGGCACTGCAGGTTTCCAAACAGAGCACCGCTCAGTTTTACGGCGTACTGATCTGCCTGGTGGCAACATTTTACAGCATTATCGGCGGTATGCACGGCATCGTGCTGGCCGATTTTATCAAATACATGATCATGATCGTGTGCTCGCTTTGCGTAGGCACGATAGCGATGATGCACCTCGGCGGCGACAGTTCGGGCGTGCTCAGTAATGTGCCCAACGGGTGGGATACACCGTTTTTCGGCGCCGAACTCGGGCTCGACTGGACCAACAAGATCAACGACGCGGCGCTCAAATTGCAGCAGGACGGTTACCGTTTCTTTTCTGCCATCGTGGGCATGATGTTCTTCAGCGGCGTATTAAAAAGCCTGGCCGGCCCGGCGCCCAACTACGACTGCCAGAAAATTCTCAGTACGCGCAGTCCGGAAGAAGCGGCCAAAATGAGCGGATTTATTTCCGTGATCCTTATGCCGATCCGTTATTTCATGACCATGGGTTTGTGCGTGCTCGGCATCCTGTATTTCAGGGAACTGAACCTGCACACAGGCTCCGACGGCATCATCAATTTTGAAAGCATTATGCCGGCGGTCATCAGCAAATTCCTGCCGGTGGGACTGATCGGGCTGGTGCTGGCTGGTTTTCTCGGCGCGTTTATGAGCAATTTCAGCGGCACGCTGAATGCGGCGCAAGCCTATATGGTGAACGATATTTACCTGAAATACGTAGATCCTGCCGCGCCGCGCAAGCAGATCATCACCATGAGTTACCTGAGCGGCATCATCATGGTAGCATTCGGCATCGGCCTGGGCCTGATGATCAAGGACGTCAATATGATCTTCAATATCATTACGGCGGGCCTGTATGGCGGGTTCGTATGCGCCAACGTGCTGAAATGGTACTGGTGGCGCTTCAACGCAACCGGCTATTTTTACGGTATGCTGGCCGGAATCGTGGCCAGCGCTATTCCGCCGGCTTTGTCGGTGAGCGGCGTGACGCATTATTTCGACGGTACGCGGATGCTTTATTTCTTCCCGATCTTTTTTGTAATCCAGTTAATTGCCTGTATTGCAGGTACTTATGCTGCGCCGCCCACCAATACGGCAACGCTGCTGAATTTTTATAAAACAGTGCGCCCCTGGGGTTTCTGGAAACCCGTGCATGAAATGGCGGTAGCCGAAGACCCCGGATTTCAGAAAAATCCGAATCTCGGCGTCAATATTTTGAACGTCATACTGGGAATGGGCGGCCAGGTCCTGCTGATGCTGCTGCCGATGTACCTGATCCTGAACAAATGGACGGGGCTGGGCGTAGTGATGGGCCTGCTGGTGGTGGTATTCGTGGTAATGAAACGCACCTGGTGGAACCGGCTGACTGATTACTAAAGTTCGAAGTCTGGAATCAGTGCGAAGTCGTCAGTGCGAAGTCGTCAGTGCGAAGTGCGAAGTCCGTACAAACGCAAAGTCGCCAGTTCGAAGTAAGGAGTCTTTTTACACCTCGGTGTTATAGACTTCGCACTTCGCACTGACGACTTCGCACTGATCCCCGACTTCGCACTGACGACTTCGCACTTTATTGCGCTACTTCCACCCGGTAACCTTCCTTGCGCAACAGGGCAACTACCCCGCCTGTGCCGCCCAAATGCCCGGCTCCGACGGCAAAAATGGTCGGTTTTTCGCGCATCAGACGGCCCATTACGGGAATCCAGTTGCGGTTGCGCTGGTTGAGCAGAATTTCCTCATAATTACTCATGCCATACTGCGTATCGGAAATCATAGCCTGCATGGCCGTGATATCCTGGTTGCGGTACATTTTAAGCATGGTATCCAGTTCGCTTTCACCGCCGGCTTCGTGGCCGGTTTCGCGCAGTCCTTCCACCAGCATTTTAGCCTGTGCCTCGTATGGGATGCTGTCGAAAATGGACATTTGGTAAGCAGCCGTTTCCAGGCCGGTGGATTCCAGTTTTTGTTTTTTGGAAAGGCGGTACAATTCCATTTCCACGGAAGTCATGTCGCCGCTGGTAGTGGCCGAACCGCTGTCGTCGCCATTCGATACCAGCGTGCTCAGAAACATCGGTTTCATGCGTTCGAACATGCCGGCCGGCAGGCCTTTTTCCTCCATCTTAGCACGCACCAGGGCGTAATCTTCGGGTGAAAGCAGGTCTTTGAGCGTTTTCCCGCCTGCCATGAACGACTTGGTAATCAGGCTCATTTGCGTGCGGATGTTGGTCATTTCCTTCATGTCGATCTCGAACGCCACCCGTTTGCTGTCTTCCAGCGCATCGGCTACGACGGCGGGAATTTTAAAATCGTCTTTGGGTATGAGGTGGATGGTACCGTACAGATAAGAGGCTTTTTTCAACCCGTTTCCGCTGATTTTCCAAAAAACAGACTTCTCGGTAGGCACTATTTTTTCGGGGGCGTAGGTCATTTTGCCACCCGTTTTACAGCTGCCCAGCCCTACTATAAAAGCTGCCAGCCAAAACCATATTTGCTTCATGTTGAATAGTTTACTTTCCGAATGCCCGAATCGTCGCGATACCCGGTTTTATTTTTTGTAAATGGAAAACGAAATGAGGGAGTGAAAGTTGACAAGGTTGCCTATGCGCTTTGTCAAAGTTTTGCAAAGGTAAGGCTGCTGCGCACACGCCGGTGTCTTACTTTGTGGCCATATTGAACATTAAACCTTCGCTTGATCAGAAACTTCTACTCATTCACCGCAAATCATTTTATGAAAAAAACGCTTCTACTGCTGGCAGGTCTGATTTTTTTTGGACTTGCAGAAGCACAGAATAGTTCCGGCGACAGCAGCTTGCAGCTTGTGCACATCCGCGAAACCGTTATTTCTGCCAACCGAAGCAGCCAGGTGCGCAGCGCTGTGGCACAACAGGTGGTAGTGATCCGGCACCATGAAATAGAACAAATGAATGCGCAATCTACTGCCGATTTGATCCAGCAATCGGGCGCAGCCTTCGTGCAAAAAAGCCAGCAAGGCGGCGGAAGTCCGGTACTGCGCGGATTTGAAGCCAGCCGGGTGCTGATGGTGGTCGACGGTATCCGCATGAACAATCTGATTTACCGGGCAGGTCACCTACAGAACATTATTACCATTGACAATGCCATGCTCGATCGGGTAGAAGTACTGTACGGACCTTCCACCACGGTATACGGCACCGATGCGCTGGGTGGCGCACTTTGTTTTTATACCAAAAAACCGGCTTTCTCTGACAGCGGCAGGCTAAAATCCGACGGCACAGCCTCTTTCAGATATGGCGCCGTTAACCAGGAAAAAACCATCCACGTCGACGTAAGCCTGGGAGGCAAAAGACTGGCCAGCATCCTTTCCATGACGTACAGCGATTTCGGCGACTTGCGCATGGGTAAAAACCCGGGCTCGGAAGGTGCTTTCGGCGAACGCCCGACTTATGTGGAGCGCATCGACGGCCACGATGTCATCTTGCAGAACTCCGATAAATACGTGCAGAAATTCAGCGGCTACCGGCAACTGGACATGATGAGCAAAACCATTTTCCGGCAAAATGCCCGCACCACGCATACCCTGAACCTGCAACTGAGTACCTCATCGGATATTCCCCGCTACGACCGCCTGACCGACCCGGGAGCGGGCGGCACAGGATTCGCCTCGGCAGAATGGTACTACGGCCCGCAAGAGCGGCAAATGATCGCCTACAAATTCGAAAAAAAACCGGCCGGCTGGCTGGATGAATTTCAAACGACCGTCAACTGGCAGGGCTTGCGGGAAAGCCGGCACAACCGCAATTTCAACGCGCCCCGAATCACCCGCCGCGAGGAAAACGTAGGCATACTGGGGCTGGTTTCCGAATTCGGGAAATCGTGGTCCGCCCAGAACCTCCGTTTCGGATTGGATGCCCAGTACAATGCCCTGGCCTCCGATGCGGTTCGGGAAAATGTGAATACCGGCGAATTGACCCCGCAAAGCACCCGTTATCCCGACGGCGGCAGCGAAACGTTTCATGTTGCGGCGTTTGCTACCCACAACTGGGAGCACCGCAACTGGATCTTCAGCGAGGGCCTGCGCGCGGGCTTTGCATCCCTCGAATCCAGATTCGGAAGCAAGGAATTTTATCCTTTTCCGTTCAATAAAGCCAGTCAGCGCAACCCTGTCGCATCGGCCAACCTTGGCGCCGTGTGGAATGGAAAGAGTGGCTGGAGATTTGCCGCAGATGTCTCTACCGGTTTTCGTGTGCCCAACGTAGACGACCTGGCCAAGGTTTTCGATTCTGCCGTAGGCGATGTCGTAGTGCCCAACCCGGACCTCGCTCCCGAGAAAACAATCAATATGGATTTGAACCTGACCCGCTTTATCTCGGATCGCCTGCGATGGGAAAATGTGCTGTGGGGAACCTTGCTGCGCGACGCGATCGTCACGGACGTGTACACGTTCAACGGTCAGGATTCCATCGAATACGACGGTGTACTCAGTCGCGTGCTGGCCAATCAGAATGCCCGCAAAGCGCGCCTGTTCGGTTTTTCCAGCACCCTGGAAGCCGATTTAAATGCAAAATGGGCGGCTTATGCGTCGGTGGCGTACACCAAAGGCGAAATCATCGGGACCGAAAGCAACAAGCCGCTCGACCATATTCCACCCGTATATGGCAGGGCCGGCATTCGCTGGCACACGTCGAAAGCGATGGCAGAAGCGTGGACCTTATTCAATGGTAAAAAGCCCATCGAAAATTACAACCACGAAGGCGAAGACAATGAACAATACGCCCGTCCGGATGGCACACCCGCCTGGTTTACGGTGAACCTGCGCGCCAGTTACCGCTTCACCTCTGCCCTGACGCTACAGGCGGGCCTGGAAAATCTGCTCGACCGGCAATACCGCAACTTCGCTTCGGGTATCAATGCGCCGGGGCGGAATTTGTGGGTGACGCTGCGGGTGAATTGGTGAGAGGTTATTGGTTATCGGTTATTAGTTATTAGTGTGGTAACCTTTAGCTTTTCTTGCACCAAAAGCCAAAGGTTACCACACTAATAACTAATAACGGATAACTAATAACCTCTAATTATCTTTGCGCGAATTTTTCACCCAGTTTCCATTTCGACATGTCCGATATCATTTTTTCCCTCATTCAGAAAGAACTCGACCGGCAGCGCCGGGGCGTGGAACTCATAGCGTCCGAGAACTTTACCAGCCAGGCTGTCATGGACGCCATGGGCACCTGCCTCACCAATAAATACGCCGAAGGGTACCCGGGCCGCCGCTATTACGGAGGCTGCGAAGTGGTAGACGAAGTGGAGCAAATCGCTATCGACCGGCTCAAACGCCTGTTCGGCGCCGCCTGGGCCAATGTACAGCCACACTCCGGCGCACAGGCCAATGCAGCGGTGTTTCTTGCCTGCCTGCAACCCGGCGATAAAATCCTGGGTTTCAACCTGGCGCACGGCGGCCACTTGTCGCACGGGTCGCCGGTGAATTATTCCGGCAAAGTGTACAGCCCGGTTTTTTACGGGGTGGAAGAAGAGTCCGGCCGAATCGACATGAACAAAGTGGAAGCCATCGCACATGCCGAGCGCCCGAAACTGATTATTTGCGGCGCATCCGCCTATGCCCGCGATTGGGACTATGCGCGTTTCCGGCAGATCGCCGATGCCGTAGGCGCCCTCCTGCTGGCGGATATTGCCCACCCGGCAGGCCTGATCGCCACACAATTGCTCAACAACCCGATGCCGCACTGCCACATCGTGACCAGCACGACGCACAAAACCCTGCGCGGGCCACGCGGCGGTATTATTATGATGGGCAAGGATTTTGAAAACCCCTGGAACCGCACGACCAAAAAAGGCGCGCCGATCCAAATGTCGAGCATTCTGGACAGCGGTGTATTCCCCGGTATGCAGGGTGGTCCGCTGGAGCATGTGATTGCTGCCAAAGCCGTTGCATTCGGAGAAGCCTTGCAACCCGAATTCAAAACATATGGCCTGCAGGTGATCCGCAATGCAAATGCCATGGCCGAAGAATTCGTTTCGCGTGGTTACCGCATCATTTCGGGCGGCACGGACAACCACCTCATGCTGCTCGACCTACAATCGAAAAACGTCAACGGCAAAGTGGCTGAAAACGCCCTAGGTGCTGCCGATATTACGGTTAATAAAAACATGATTCCTTTCGACCCGCAGCCCCCGATGACAACTTCCGGTATCCGCGTGGGCTCCGCCGCTATTACTACCCGCGGCATGAAAGAAGACGACTGCCGGCAGGTAGTGGAATGGATCGACGAAGTGATCATGCATGCCGATGATGCGGCTGTGCATGGGAAGGTGCGCGCGGCCGTGAACGAGTTCATGCAGCGGTTCCCGCTCTACGAAGGCGTAACCGTTTAAGAGAAGTGAGAGGGTGAGAGAAATGAGAGGGTGAGAGATGTGAGAGGGTGAGAGGCGTAGATTACACCGCTCTGCCTTCGGCATTGTTCCGTAGGAAATTATGTGCGGATCAGTGTAATCTACGCCTCTCACATCTCTCACCCTCTCACTTCTCTAAAGGGCGGAGCGGTGTACTCTACGCCTCTCACTTCTCACTTCTCACTTCTCACTTCTTATGCAGGTTGCCGGTTTTACCTTTATCCGAAACGCCCTGAAATACGACTACCCGGTTGTGGAAGCCATCACTTCCATACTTCCGTTGTGCGATTATTTGGTCGTGGCCGTAGGTAAATCCGAAGACGACACCCTGGAACTGGTGCGCAGCATCGGCGATCCGAAAATACATATCCTGGAAACGGAATGGGACGACAGCCTCCGCGAAGGTGGCCGCGTACTGGCCGTTGAAACCGACAAGGCTTTTCAGGCCATTCCTGCCGAATACGACTGGTGTTTTTACATACAGGCCGATGAGTGTGTGCACGAAGCCGATCATGCCGCCATTCGGGCAGCCATGGAGCGTTACCTCGACGATCCGGAAACGGAGGGCCTGCTGTTTCAATACCGGCATTTTTACGGATCGTACGATTACGTCGGCGCAGGCCGGAAATGGTATCGGCGCGAGGTGCGCATTATTCGCAACAACAAGGAAATTCGTTCCTACCGCGACGCCCAAGGGTTTCGCACGGCATCGGGTCGTAAACTGCAGGTGCGCCCCATCCCGGCACACATTTACCATTACGGATGGGTGAAACACCCGGCGGCGCAACAGCGCAAACAACAGAATTTCAATAAGTTATGGCATTCCGATGAAGTGGTGGAAGAACGCGTAGGCCAGGCCGAAATGTTTCCCTACGACGGCTCCGAGCCGCTGCTGCGCTACGACGGCACGCACCCGGCCGTGATGTTGCCGCGCATCCGGGCGGTGAACTGGCAATTTGCCGGCGACCCGTTACAGGCCCGCTGGACCTGGAAGGACCGGCTGTCGAACTGGGTGGAACGGATGACGGGGTGGAGGCCGGGGGAATACAGAAATTACGTGCAACGCGGATCACGCTGATTTAAAGCGGATTTACGCGGATTGGACAAGTGGCGAAGGGCGATTGTAAAATCTTCCAAAGCCTGCTCAATCTCTGTCAAATCCGCGTAAATCCGCTATTAATCCGCGAAATCCGCGTTGCACGCGTTTCCTTATTTCAATTTAAATCGGATAGGCAGCGTGAAATACACCCGTGCAAGCGCGCCGTCTTTCATTCCCGGCGCCCATTTCGGCATGGCGCCTATAGCCCGGACACCCTCGGCGACCAGGCGCTCATCAAAACCGGCACCGTTTAACACCTCTATATTGGAAACGCTGCCGTCTTTTTCCACCACGAACCGGTAGGCTATCACTTTTGACGATACCTGAGTATCATTCTTAATGTTTTCCGGGTACTTGATATTTTGAACAAAATAATCCATCATAGCTTTGTCACCACCGGGAAACTGAGGCACTGATTGTACGTCGAAAAGGTCCATTACCTGGTCTCCGGCACTCGAAGTTGCAGATGCTCCATCGGTTTTAAATTTGATCGGCACACAAAGTTCGAAAGCGGCCGGTTTGCAGTCTTTTTTTCCGGGCGTCCATTGGGGCAGCATGCTGATGACGCGCAATGCTTCTGCCTCATAAGCGGCAGGCAATGTGCGGTCTTCAGCCGCCATTTCGGTGAGGTGAACATCTTTCAGGTATCCATCCTCTTTTATGGTAAACGAAACTACAACTGTTCCCTCCTGATAGATGCCATCCACAGGGTTCGGGTATTGCAAATTTTTACTGATAAATTGTGCCATTGCATTCATGCCGCCTATATACTCGGGCGCTTTATTGCAATCCGTCGGACGTAAAAAGGGCTCTGGATTATTGTCCATCATTCCTATTGCAATAGTCGTGGGTTTGGGAGATGCATCAATGTATGCACTCTTCACTTCCTGTGCCAATACCGGCGCCTGCTGAAAAAGCAGCACAAACAAGGCCGCCAGTGGTAATACCAGCGTATACCGCAATGCTCTGGCCCGCGGGGAATGTTTTTTCATCAACATGATAAGTCGTTGTTTGAGTGGTGACTGAAAAAAATGGTTTGCGAAGGCAACCGGCATTCCGGACTGCGATTGCCGTATTAACAACAGGCCATATTGTTTTTTATCTGTGAGGCGCGACGCATGGGCATCGGCCAGGTATTCGTGTACGGTGCGCAGCGAACGGCGGTACCAGTGTGCCAGCGGGTGAAACCAGAACAGGGCGCATACCAGTTCGAGTAACATCACGTCGACGCTGTGCCAGCCTTCGGCATGAGCGCGCTCATGGGCCAGGATATGTTGCGCGCCGTCATCAGGCAGGTCTTCCCGGTTTTCAGCGGGTACAAAAATCCATTTGAAAAAGGAAAAAGGTGTGGTCACTGCGGCGCTGCGGATCAGCACTGTGCCGCCTGGCAAAGGTTCGGCATTACCGGCGCGCGCCATGCCAACCAGCCGGTAAATGCCCCACCCGGTGCGCGCCAGCATACCTGCCACTCCCAAAAAATACACCATCCATATATAATCCATGCCTTTCAGTTGCCGTGACGCTTCTGCCGCCTGGTGAAACCCGGCACTGACCGCCGGCAAGGCGATGACGTGAATACCGTTTGCTTCCTTATATGCAGGTATCAAATTCGGGCAGGCTGCCAATACAACGCCGGCTGCCATCGTACCGAGCAGGTACACGCGGTTGGCAACAAAAAATGTTTCCTTACGCAGCAACAGGGAATACAACAGCGCAAAAAAGCCCCAGCAAATGGTAAGTTTTAGCAGAAAAACCATGGTGGTGAGATGTGAATTGTCAGTTGTGAATAGTGAGTGGTGAATAGTGAGTTGTCAGTTGTGAGTGGTGAATAGTCAATTGTGAGAATTCTTGCCATTCGCAACTCACCATTCACAACTCACAATTCACATCTCACTCCTCCAGCAGTCGCCGCAGCGCTTCCAGTTCCTCGGGACTCAGTTTTTCCTCCTCGGCCAGGTGCGATACCAGTCGCGACACCGAGCCGTCGAAGTAGTTGCGCAGCACATCTCCGAGTGTCCGGCTGCCGTAGGTTTCTTTGGAAATGACAGGGAAATACTCGTGCGTTTTCCCGTATGCCTTGTGGTCGACAAATCCTTTTTTCTCCAGAATGCGCACCACACTGGAAACGGTACTATGCGGCGGCTTGGGCTCCGGACATTTTTCCAGCAGGTCGCTCACTGTGCCACGCCCGATCTCCCAGAGCAGGTGCATCACTTCCTCTTCCGCTTTGGTCAGTTTTTGCATGTTTGAATCCGATTGAATGTATTCGTGTTGCTCATATATTGGAGTGCGGCGCCCCTCGTTCGTCCATAAAGAGCGCCACACTCCGGGTATGAGTACGTTCGATGTGACAAAGATAAAACGTGTTTTTCAGGCAAACAACTATTTTATAAGTTTTATAACGTAAAAATACGTTAAATGTTTTAATGAGTTGAAAATCAAAAATTTGTGCACCTAGTTTTTGATCACCACGAACTCCACCCTTCTGTTCTCTGCCCGGCCCTCATCGGTATCATTGGTGGCGATGGGCTGACGTTCGCCTTCGCCGCGTGCGAACAGGCGGTTTTTGGCAATCTTGTTTTCGGTCAGAAAATTGACGACCGACTGGGCCCGGCGTTGTGAGAGCGCCTGGTTGTAATCATCGTTGCCCAGAGCGTCGGTGTGTCCGACGATGCGAATGCTGAGTTTCGGATTGCCCTGCATGATCTTGAGCAGTTTATTCAGTTCGACGAACGAGCGGGGCATGAGTTCGTCTTTATCGAATTCGAAATAGATGTTTTTCAGGGGGATGGTTTTACCGGGCTTCAGCGTCTGGCGTGTGAGGTCGTCTTCCCTGACAGGCACGGGCAGAAAAGGGGGGATTTTTTTCAGCAATACGTCGTCGATATAGTAATAGGCATAATTGTAGGAATCGGGTTGTGGGGCCGTGAAAAGCGTATGTTCGTCGTCGTTGAAATTGCCGATCAGAATGTGCTCCGCTTCGTATTTGGCCACGAATTGTCCGCTCACCTTCACCCACTTGCCGCCGGGAGCGGCTACGATATTCAAGTCGTTCACCTGCGCCTCACGGGTCAATATTTCGTCGGTAGTGCGGCGAATTTCCTTGACGGAGAAATACGCACCCAGGTTGTTGATTTGCAGCGACTTGTCCAGGTGTGTCACCCAGTATTCCAGGTAATATGCCTGCCCTACCACCAGCGGCTCAGCCAACTGAATTTCCAGGTATTCGCGGCAGTGAGGTTTGCCGTTGGTGCAGCCGTACAGGGTGAGCCCGGCCATGGATTTGCCGCCGTGCGGCGTTTGTTTGCCGAAGCCTTTAGCCGCCCAGTCGTTGGGAACCCGCACGCCGGGGCCGTAAATATCGGGGCTCGCCGTGGTGGCGCTGAACCAGTATTTTACCACTTCTCCAAAATAGGCGCCTTTGTACGACCAGCCGATGGGTGCGCCCGCATAGCGCTCGAAACCGGGATTGGGGACAATGTTTTGCTGCGCCTGCACCGTTGCCGATGCTGCGGATAGCAGTACAAAACAAAATGGCAATACGTTTTTCAGTGACAAATTATACGGGTTGATCATCCACATGGCTGATTTTCTGGCAGTTTGTTCAGAATGTTATTTTAAAAAAACTGTTTTTTCGGGGTCAAAAGAAAATTTAAAGTAAGTCTGCGGCATCTACATGTCTCCAAAGTCAATACTTTTGCACTGTAATCTTCCTCTATTTTTTCCGTCACTCACAAGTAGGCCCCATATTTGTTTATTTGTTATCTGTTAAAGGTGACCGATAACCTATATACTTAAAACCTCAACAAAGTAGTTGTAACCCGAACAAAATAAAAAAATAAAAAATGAATATTGCTGTTGTAGGAACCGGTTACGTCGGTTTGGTAACCGGGACTTGTTTTGCTGAAACCGGCAACAACGTGATCTGCGTCGATAACAATGAAAAAAAAGTAGAAAGTCTTAAAAATGGCAAAATTCCCATTTTTGAGCCCGGACTGGACCTGCTTTTTGACCGAAATACCAAGGAAGGCCGCCTGCGCTTTACGACCAACCTCGCGGAGGCAGTCAACCAGAGCCAGATCATTTTCCTCGCACTGCCCACGCCGCCGGGCGAAGACGGTAGCGCCGACCTTTCCTATATCATGGGGGTGGCGCGCGACCTGAGCGGCATCATCAAGGAGTATAAAGTGATCGTTGACAAAAGTACCGTACCGGTGGGCACTGCCGAAAAAGTGGCTGCCATCATCGCTGAAAAATTGTCGACCGACCTGTTCGACGTGGTTTCCAACCCCGAATTCCTGCGCGAAGGTGTAGCGGTAGAGGATTTTCTGAAACCAGACCGCGTAGTGATCGGCACCGACAGCGAGCGCGCCCGCAAAGTGATGCGCCTGCTGTATGAGCCGTTTGTACGCCAGGGCAATCCGATCTATTTTATGGACGAG
Organism: Bacteroidota bacterium; assembly: GCA_029561355.1. Lineage (GTDB taxonomy): Bacteria > Bacteroidota > Bacteroidia > Chitinophagales > Saprospiraceae > M3007. The sequence continues at coordinate 23,747 of JAKQJD010000249.1, forward strand.
CGCTCGGCCGAAATGACCAAATATGCCGCCAATTCCTACCTCGCCGCGCGTATTTCCTTTATGAATGAAATCGCCAACCTGTGCGAAAAAGTCGGCGCCAACGTCGACCAGGTGCGTATCGGCATGGGCAGTGATACCCGTATCGGCAAACGTTTCCTGTTCCCCGGCATCGGTTACGGCGGATCCTGTTTCCCGAAAGACGTGCAGGCGCTGGCCAAAACGGCTTCGGAATACGATTATGATTTCAAGATCCTCAATTCCGTCATGCACGTCAACGACCTGCAAAAAAGTGTGCTGACCGAAAAGATCCGCGACTATTTTCAGGATGAACTGGAAGGCCGCACCGTCGGCGTCTGGGGACTTGCGTTCAAACCCAATACCGATGACATCCGCGAAGCGCCCGCGCTGGTGATCATCGACGAATTGCTGGCTGCCGGCGCGAAGGTGCGCGCATTCGATCCTGAGGCTATGGGGCACGTAAAATCTATTTACGGCGACCGCATTCATTTCTGCGATAGCATGTATGAAGCCACAGAAGGCGCTGATTGTCTGGCTATTATGACGGAATGGAGCGAGTTCCGTACGCCCGATTTCGACCGCATCGGTCAGTTGCTCACGGAAAAAGTGATTTTCGACGGCCGCAACGTGTACGACCTCGAATACATGAAAGAACTCGGTTTCCATTATCTCAGCATCGGCCGCCCGCAGGTGAACAGCAACAAGCCGGCGGGAGATTTGGTATGATGGAGGGTTTATTGGTTTATGAGTTTATTTGTTGATGAGGGTTGATAAGGTTGATGAGGGTTGATATTCAGCCACTCGAATAATAAACCAATCCTTTTCTTTTCGAGCCGCCAAATATCAACCCTCATCAACCTTATCAACCCTCATCAACCAATAAACCCATCAACCAATAAACCATCAACCAATAAACCAATAAACCCATCAACCTCCTACCGCCATGTCCAAACAATTCCAACTTCCCGCCGCCATGGAGCCGTTCCGGGCCAAATTGCTCGAAACGAAACAGCCGTTCATTCGCATCAAAGCCGGTCCGCTCGGTGAATCCGCGCTATGGTCCAGCAAGGTAGGCGGCAAGCCATATATGCCCAAGGGGACGGCCTGGCCGGTTGCCCCGGATGGCAAGGAGTTGTTTTTCCTCGCGCAAATCAACTTTGCCGAAGCGCCTGCCCTGGCGCCTTTTCCCGCAAAAGGTATTGTACAGTTTTTTATCAACGACGACGACCTGTACGGGATGGATTTCGACGACGGCGAAAATCCAGATACGTTCCGCGTGCTGTTCCACCCGGAAGTGGTGCAGGACAAAGCCGCTTTGCAAACGTCTTTTCCGAAACTGCGCGACTACGACGAACTGCTGCCGCACCACCCGGAAGAGTCGTATCCATTGCGTTTCGAAACGGAGGAGGAAGTGGCCGGTATGACGGATTACCGCTTTCACCGGCATTTCGGCACCGATTTTTTTCAGCAATTCGGTGAGCAGGAGTGGCAGGTGATGAACGATTTTGGAAAGGCTATACGCCCGCAGGGCCATAAAATCGGCGGATATGCGTATTTCACCCAGGACGATCCGCGCCGGCCCGAAGATCCGATGCTGCTCCTTTTCCAACTCGATTCCGACGAAGGGATGGACCTGATGTGGGGCGACATGGGCGTGGGGCACTTTTTTATCCGGGAAAAGGACTTGTTGGCGCTGGATTTTTCACGGGTTCTGTACGACTGGGACTGTTTGTAGAGGTGAGAGGGTGAGAAGTGAGAGGGTGAGAGATGAGAGTACACCGCTTTTTTCGAAGCAAGGTCAGAGTGGCCGAGCGTAGTCACCGGGCCGCTTCAAGCGACCCGGTGACTGTGTAAAAACCTTATCCATAAGACTTCCTCCACCCAATTTTCATAACTATAAACCCAACCCATGAAAAAACTGCTTTTTTACCTGCTGTTACTGCCCGGCATTGCCCGCACCCAAACCATCTCCGTTCAATATGAAATGACTTTGCAACTGGGCAAAAAAGCGGAAACGCTGCCCAGGCAATTGGTCATGCAGATCAACAATATCGTAATCGATTTCAACTATCGTTTTTCCCAAAACAAATCGGAGTGCATTTTTGCCGGCCAGCGCACCAAAGACCCGTCTATCCCACCCTTGTATACTGGATTCGAACTCGGCGTTAATGTTTACAAAGACCTGAATACCAGTTTTTTATACCGAACTTCCAATAAGTTGCCGAACGCTGTTTCCAGAGATTTTTTTCCTGCCTGGAAATGGGAAATCCAGTCGGATGAAACAACAGAAATACTGGGATACACCTGCCGTAAGGCAGTTGGTACCGACGAATCGGGGAATACAGCGACAGTCTGGTATACCTACGATATTGCCGTACCGGATGGCCCGGGCGTGTATTGCGGATTACGCGGCCTGATCCTTCAGGTAGAAACGGACGATTTTATACAGAAAGCAGGCAGCATAACCATCGATCCGGACATAAAAACGGACATACAAATGCCGGCAGCACAAGAATATCTGACCGGAGACGAATTTGACAAGTTGAAAAAGCGGCCATAGCACGGGGCTGGAATGCTCATCCTCAAATATCGTGAAAACAAGCGGCCGAAATCCGATTAATATCACCTTAAAAAGTGACCAAAATCGCAACCGTATACAAATTGCCCGGATGCATTCACAGGTAAACCTGTTACTTTTGCCCGCGTCAATTGCCGCAAAGGCAACCGTATAACTATGAAACGTACCCTTTTTATCAGCGTATTCGCTTCGGTGATCCTGCTTTTCAGCACTTTATCCGGCTGCAAACAGTATAATAAAGATTACCAGGCCAAAGCCCAAAATCCCGAATTCATTCACAAAGGCGTGCGCCGGCTGACCGATATTATCCGGCACGACATATTCGCACCGCCTATTTCCGCCCGTATTTACGCCTATTCTTCCATCGCCGCCTACGAAGCGCTGGTGCCCGGCTACCCCGAATACCGAAGCCTGGCCGGCCAACTCAACGGCCTGCAGCCGGGCCCCAAACCGGAAGCCGGCAAAGAGTACTGCTATCCGCTGGCCGGCGTCAATGCCATGCTGACGATGGGCAAACAACTTGTCTTTTCCGAGGGCGATGTGCAGGATCTGGAAGAAACGTTGTTCAAGGAATTTTCCGACATGAACATGCCGCCCGACGTGTATGAACGTTCCATGGCATACGGCGACGCGGTAGCAAAACACATCCTCGCCTGGTCGAAAAAAGACAACTACGCCCAGACACGGAGTATGCCCAAATACACCATCCAGTCGGAAGCAGCCTCCCGATGGGTGCCTACGCCGCCCATGTATGCCGATGCGCTGGAACCCCACTGGGCCAAAATCCGCCCGTGGGTGATCGATTCGCCCGGCCAGTTCACTTGCAGCCTGCCGATTGCTTACAGCGATAAAAAGGGCAGCGAATTCTACAACCAGGCACTGGAAATACATGATATTATAAAAAACCTGACACCCTGGCAGGATTCTACCGCCTGGTATTGGGACGACAATCCGTTCAAACTCGAAGTGAGCGGCCACTTCGCTTACGGCCGGAAAAAAATCAGCCCCGGGGGCCACTGGATGAACATCGCCTCTCATGCCAATCGCAAAGCGAAAGCCGACATCATGCAGTCCACAGAAACATATGTGAAAGTAGCCTGCGGCCTCGTTGATGGGTTTATTGTGTGCTGGGATGCAAAATACAAGTTCAACCTGATCCGTCCGGAATCCTATATCAATAAGTACATCGACCCGGAATGGCGTCCGTTGATCCAGACGCCGCCGTTCCCCGAACATCCCAGCGGACACAGCACCATTTCCGGCGCCGCCGCTACCATTCTGACCAACATTTATGGCGCTGATTTCGCCTTTTCCGACAGCACGGAAATGGAGTTCGGTATTCCGCCACGTGATTTCAAGTCATTTGAAGAAGCCGCTCAACAAGCTGGAGCGAGCCGTATGTTCGGCGGTATTCACTACCTCAACGGGAATCTGTCGGGCCTGAAAACAGGCGCAGAAATCGGCCAATACATCTCCACCAAAATACAGACGAGAAAATCTAAATGAAGGATTGATCATTCGGATGGCGCGCTGTTTGCTGCCCTGTAGGAAAAACCTCGATTTGCACCAGGCACACACAGTCAAAAAATACGGAACCGCTGATTTGAAAAAATCAGCAAAGGAAATGACGCTCCTGCAAAACATTTTTGGAAATCGGGAGTTTCTTCAACATTGTGTACCGGGTAAGGAAAACGGGAGAGGAACTCAAACACCGTTTAATCTTCTTTTCCGGTCGTGCTCCCAAAAAACGCTACCGATGAAACATCGGGCATAAATTAATATGACAACAATTCAGGTTTCCGGCTGAAAAGCCGGAACTTTGCATCTAAACCAAAAGTCTTTCACTTATTTACAGCCATCGCGATGGAAGAAAAAAAACGCCGTCCGCGCATCCACAAGCCGGACACAGGTTTCTCGCTGCAAGAGCGACCGAAACCTTTTCGTTCTGAAGAATCAGAAACCCGGGACGAAAACACAGAAACGAAAAAAAACCAGGAAGACCGCAACGAAAGCGGCGGCTACGAGCGCAAGCCGTGGCAGGACCGCAGCCAGGAAGGCAGCGACCGTCCTTTCCAGCAAAACCGCGACCGCAACGAAGGCGGCGGCTACGAGCGCAAGCCGTGGCAAGACCGTAGCCAGGGCGGCAACGACCGGCCTTTCCAGCAAAACCGCGAAGGTGGTGGCGGCTACGAACGCAAACCATGGCAGGATCGCAGCCAGGGCGGCAACGACCGTCCGTACCAGCAAAACCGTGAAGGCGGCGGTGGCGGCGGTTACGAACGCAAACCATGGCAGGATCGCAGCCAGGGCGGCAACGACCGTCCGTACCAGCAAAACCGCGAAGGCGGCGGCGGTGGCGGTTACGAACGCAAACCATGGCAGGATCGCAGTCAGGGCGGCAATGACCGTCCGTACCAGCCCAACCGCGAAGGCGGCGGCGGCGGCTACGAGCGCAAACCATGGCAGGATCGCAGCCAGGGCGGTAGCGACCGTCCGTACCAGCCCAACCGCGAAGGCGGCGGCGGTGGCGGTTACGAGCGCAGACCTTACAACAAAAGCGGCGGCGGCGGCGGTTTCGGCGCTAAAAAACCGTTTGGCAAAAAGCCTTTCCGCAAAAAAGAAGAATTCTACATCGAGCCGCAACCCAAGCCCAACCTTCCTTCGGGCGAAGGCATGCCGCTCAATAAATACCTCGCTCACTGCGGCATTTCATCGCGCCGCAAAGCAGTCGAGTTTATCGAACAAGGTCTTGTTACCGTCAACGGCGAAGTAAAATCGGAACCGTACTACCGCATTCAGGCAGGTGATGTCGTGATGTGCAACGGCAATTCCGCTACCGTGCAGGAACGTATGGTGTACGTGCTGCTCAACAAGCCTAAAAACGTAATTACGACCACTGAAGACGATCGCGGCCGCAATACGGTGCTCGATATCGTCGATCCAAGTTTCCCTGAACGCCTGTTTCCCGTAGGTCGCCTCGACCGCGACACGACGGGCCTCATCCTCATCACCAACGACGGGGATCTGGCACAGAAACTGTCGCATCCGAGCCACAGCGTACAGAAGCAGTACCGCGTGGGACTGCGCCGCCCGCTCACACAAGCCGATTTCGAACACCTCGAACGCGGCGTGGAACTGGAAGACGGCCTCATGGAAGTTAACTGGATCCGTTTCTCGGAAGACCATCCCGAACGCGATATCGTGGAACTGGAAATCTCTTCCGGCCGCAACCGAATCGTGCGCCGGTTGTTTGAACACCTGGGCTACGAGATCTTCAAACTGGACCGCTTCTATTTCGCGGGCCTCACGAAGAAGGAACTGCCGCGCGGTTCTTTCCGCGAACTGACGCAACGCGAAATCATCATGCTGAAACATTTCACCGGCCATCCGAAAGGCAGACCGGAAGATGTAAATGCGGAAGTGCCGGAGACGGACGACACTGCGGAAGCAGACGAACAAGCATAAAACATACTATGAATAAAGGCGAGGCCGGCAGGATGTATTCCTGTCGGCCTTTTTTTGTGCCTGGGTGCTCCGTTCATTGCAGGCCCGGAATGCAAGCGTTATATTTGTCCAGTCATAACCCCGCAAGCCGCTCATTCAAAAACATTCTTATTATGAAAACGATCCAGCCATTTCTGCTGACCCTTCTCCTTTTTATGTGTGCTGCGCCGCACCTCAGTGCCCAACTTACGGAAGGCAAGCCCCGTTTCGGCCTCAAATTCGGCGTTTCCGGCTCAAGCCTCTACGACGATGCCAATGCCGACGATAAAAAATCGCGCATCGGGATTACCGGCGGCGGATTTGTAAAAATTCCGGTCGGCAAACACCTTGCCCTGCGCCCGGAACTGCTGTTCACTACAAAAGGCGCCGAATTCGATTTCATCGGCGGCAATACCTCCGACCTGAAACTCAGTTACCTTGAAATTCCGCTTTCCCTGGAATTCAACATCGCCATCATCAATATCCACGCCGGCGTACATGCCGGACTGCTGGCAACGGCGGAAGGCACGTTTAAGGACAGTCAGGGCAATGCCATTACCACCGACTTCGGGAAAGAAGACCTGGAAAGTTTCGACTACGGCTGGCACGTCGGCGGCGGTATCGATCTGGGAAATATCGGTATTCACCTGCGTGTTTCGCGCGGTTTGCAGGATATCAGCAAAGATGACTCCGTGGCGGATGTTTTCGGCAGTTTGAAAAACGCGTCGTGGTCGTTGACGGCAGCGTACGGGTTTTAGAGGGTGAGAAATGTGAGAGGGTGAGAGAAGTGAGAGCCGACTTCGATTACACCGCTTCGCTCCAGTCAAAGGTTTTTTTATTTTTTGGTTGTAAGTTATTGATTACTAATAACCTATGGCCAATGGGCGCAGGCAAATGCTATTATTTATACTCAGATTGTAGAGCGAAGCGGTGTACTCGAAGTCGGCTCTCACCCTCTCACATCTCTCACCCTCTCACTTTCTTATACTTCTCACTTCTTTTCCAAGTCTCTGATCCGCTGTTCCAGCCGCTCAATCTGCGCCTGCTGCTCCTGCACTGCTTTGACCAGCACCGGAATGAGGTCGGAGTAATACACGCCCAGCGCTTCCGCTTTTTTGGGTGTCAGGTTGCCTTTCCCGTCGTTGATCCATTCCGTGTCGGACACCACTTCGGGCACGACGGTTTGAAGGTCCTGCGCCAGGAAACCCAGTTTTCGACCTTGTTCGGGGTGATCGATCCATTCGAAACTCACGGGTTTCATGGCTTTTACTTGTGTCAGCCCGTAGCCGATGGGCTGGATAGACTGTTTCTGGCGCGCATCGGAGGTGTTGATGGTGCCGTTGACGGCGTACAGCACTCTCCAACGCCGGTCGGAACTGCCGAGGTCGTAGAAGTTGTTGCTGCCGGGCGACAGCCCGCCGCCAAATTTGAAATTGGAAATCACGTCCGCTTTCGAGATCGTGCCGCTGTAATTTTCAAATCCACCGAAGATGCCGAGTCCTCCGTTGACCTGCAGTGCGATACCGTCGCCTGAAAAATTATTGAACGTTCCGGCTGGGCTGGAGCCCGTACCGGTGGCACGCAAGGCGACCAGGCCGTTCAGTTCGATCGCTACGCCGTTGTTCGCTTCGGCTGAGATAGCTTTGCCCGTACCGCCGTTTTGAGAATAGAAGGTGCTGGAATTGTTGGAGCCCTGCGCATACAGCGATTCGAAGGTGCCCGGCCCGACGAATACGGTGCCGCCATTGTTATTCACAATATCATTTCCGCCGAATGATTGCCAGTAAGAACTGCCGCCGCCGGATGGCAGGGTAACTGAGCCGCCGCCACTGCTCAGCGAAAGCGTGCTGCCGTTGAGGGAAAGCGTCTGGATTTCGTTGGTATTGGACGGATCGAAGGTGACGGTGTTGCCGCCGTTCGATAAGGTCAGGTTGGTGCCGTTGGTCGACAATGTCTGGATCTCGTTGGTATTGGAAGGGTCGAAGGTGACGGTGTTGCCGCCGTTGGACAAGGTCAGGTTGGTACCGTTGGCAGTCAATACCTGAATTTCGTTGGTATTCGTCAGATCGCCCGTGTTGCTGATCACGCCGCCATTGATGCTGATGCCGGGTCCGGCAGTGTATGTTCCGCTTCCGGACGGGAGGGTGACAGAGCCGCCGCCGTTGCTCAGAGAAAGGCTGGAGCCGTTGAGCGACAGCGTTTGTATTTCATTGGTATTGCTCAAATCGCCCGTATTGGAAATGACGTTACTGGCAATTCCAATACCTGGCCCCGCCGTATAACCGGTATTTCCGGTAAGATCGCTGGATGGAACCCATTGGTTGCCATCCCATTTAAGGATGTTTCCGGTTGCGAGGCCGGCAGTTTGTACGTCGGGGAGCGTATTGAGTGCCGGCGGGTTCGTGACCGTGCGCGCTGCAAAGGCAAAAGGCACGGACTTCAGTTCTTCCGAACCCAGTTCGATGAAACTGTTTCCACCGGTCGGGTCGACTTCCACTTTTAAAAATTTGGCATTGGAAGCCCAGGGAATAGTGGAAAAAGTGCCGAAGTCGACCTGCCCGCGACCCACCTGGAGCGTAACCAGGCCGAATTCATTGGTCGTTGGAGTGTGTTTTTCCCGGTAAATCTGATTTCCGGTAGCCGTAATTTCAGTAATCGTGAAACGCATGGTGACAGGCTGGCCGGCCAGCACCGTACCGTCGGTGTTTCGGATAATGCCCTGGTAGGAAATGGCATCGGGAATTTGCTGGGCCGACAAAATGGTGCAGCAGAACAGGAGTGTCTGGAGAATCAGGCTTTTTTTCATATCAAAAAGATTGCTTTATTCCTTGATTGCCCGATTCCAGCTAAACGTAAATGCCGCGAAGGATTTCGGTTCATTCACGGATCTACAAATGTTGGGCTTCTCCGAAGCCGACTCACCCGATCATTCCTACAAATGTTGGGCTTCTCCGAAGCCGACTTTGAACCGAGCCGCCCCGGAGCGGAGCGGTGTACGCTACGCATCTCACCCTCTCACCCTCTCACCTTCTCACCCTCTCACTTCTCTCACCCTCTCACTTCTCTCACCCTCAATTTTATTCCACGCGGCTCACCCCCGTCACCCAGTCAAACGCGCGCAGGGCAATAATAGCCCGTTGCAACTGGTCCGTATTGGCTACGATAAGCGAAATGCGCCCTTCGAAATAACCGCCTTCGCCGCTGATGGAGAACTGGCGGATATTGATACCGAGGTCGGCGATGCGGTTGGTGAGGCGGTTGATAACGCCCGGGCCGTCGTCGATGCCCGTCACCACGATCTCGGCCAGGAAATCCGATTTAACGGTATTTCCCCACCAGGCTTTCAGGATACGGTGGCCGTAGTTGGCAAGCAGGTTATCGGCATTGGGGCAACTGGAGCGGTGAATTTTTACGCCGCCCTGCACCAGCACGAACCCGAAAATATCGTCGCCCTGCACCGGGTTGCAGCAGTTGGCAAAACTGAACTGGTAGTAATTGCCGGGCTCATCGTTGATGATCACCTCGGGTTTGCCGGGCATTTTGGTACGCACCGGCGCGTCGGGCATATGCTCCGGCGCTTCCGGCTCGTGGGCGTGTTTGGCCACGGTTTTTTGCACCAGCGTAGCGCCTTCCGTGCGGAATTTGCGGCCGAGCCCCGTGAGGTTTACCTGTTCGAGGTAAATGGCGCTCAAAAATTCCAGCCGGCTCGGGTAGCCGAAGTATTTGGCCAGCATGTCGGCATTGGCTTCTACGGACACTTTCAGCGCATTCAGTTTGCGGGTCAGGATTTCCTTGCCGTATTCTGCCTGCATACGTTTTTCTTCCTTGAGCGCTACGCGGATGCGGTTGCGGGCCTTGGAAGTGGTAACGTGTTTGAGCCAGTCTTCGCTGGGTTTCTGGTTTTTATCCGTGATGATCTCGATCTGGTCGCCGTTTTTAAGGCGGTAATGGATCGAAACGGGCAGGTTGTTGACTTTGGCGGTACGGCAGGCACACCCCACGTCGGAGTGGATACTGAACGCGAAATCAAGAATGGTGGCGCCTTCCGGCATGATGCGCATTTCGCCTTTGGGCGTGAACACGTGTACCTCATCGGTGAACAGGTTGCTCTGCACATCGGCCAGCAATTCGACGGCGCTGCCCGAGTTGTGGTTTTCCAGCGTTTCGCGCACCTGACTCAGCCAGTTATCAAACGTATTGGCTTTGTTGGCAATACTTTTTACACCCTTGTATTTCCAGTGCGCTGCGAAACCGCGCTCGGCAATCTCGTCCATACGTTCGGAGCGGATCTGTACTTCCACAAAACGGCCTTCGGGGCCGGCCACGGTGGTGTGCAGCGATTCGTAGCCGTTGGCTTTCGGGTTGGTGATCCAGTCTTTCAGGCGTTCGGGCACCGGTTTGTAGTGGTCGGTGACGATGGAATACACCTGCCAGCAGGCAAATTTTTCCTGTTCCGGCGGCACATCCACGATGATGCGCAGGGCAAAGAGGTCGTAGATGTCCTCGAACTTGACGTTTTTATTTTTGATCTTGTTCCAGATGGAATAAATGCTCTTCGGTCGCCCGGTAATGCGCATTTTAAAATCCATCTCTTCCAGCGATTGCAGCAGCGGCGACATGAATGCGTCGATGTATTTCTGACGGGCGCGTTTGGTGTCGGCGAGTTTGGCGGCAATGTCCTGGTAAACTTCCGGTTGTGTGATTTTCAGGCAGGTATCCTGAAGTTCCGTTTTGATGGCATTGAGGCCTAGCCGGTGTGCGAGCGGGGTATAGATGTAACTGGTTTCGGCAGCGATTTTGAGTTGCTTGTGGTAAGGCATACTCTTGATCGTGCGCAGGTTGTGGAGGCGGTCGGCCATTTTGATGAGTACGACGCGTACGTCGAACAACATGGCTTTCAACACCTTGCTGAGGTTTTCGGCTTGCGGGCTTTCTTTGTCGTGCAGTCCGTCGAGTTTGGTCAGTCCGTCTACGATGCGTGCGATGAGATCACCAAACTGTTTTTTGATGTCGATGGCTTCCACAGGAGTATCTTCCACCACGTCGTGCAGCAAGGCGCAAATAATAGCGGTGGCACCCAGCCCGATTTCCTCCACACAAATGCGCGCCACCTCGATGGGGTGCATGATGTATGGCTCGCCGGCTTTGCGGCGCTGGCCGTGGTGCGCTTCTGCCGCCAGTTCGAATGCGGCGCGGATATCCTCGCGGTCTTTCTGGTTCAGGTCGGTCTTGATGGATTTCAGCAAATTGCGGTATGCGCGCTGAATCAGCACTTTGTCTTCGTCAGAACCCGGAATGATTGCATCGAAATTTTCGAAACCTGCTATCTCGTGTGCCGATGCCTCTGCGGTATAATCCACCGCATCCTCTATAATCGTAATTGTATTTACCTGCTCCATAATGCCCTGCTTGTGATTTAATGCGGTCTGTCCTACAAAATTAGTCAAACAAATGGTTACAACATTGCGTTTAGCGCTTGTTAACTGTTTTTCTCCGAAAGGAATACTTTGTTTTTCCGCAAAAGGCCTTACTTTTGCGCTCCTTTTTAAAGGAATGCTCAATTGAGGAATTTTGTTCAGGTTTGTCTGATAGATGTCAAATTGCCTGCCAAAATCGCTTGCGTGGGGTATTTCTTTTTTTGAGGACAGGAATTTGAGGATACGAGGATTTGAGTATTCGATTATTCGAATCAAATACTCGAATATTTACATCCTCAAATACTCACAAACGCGGGCGTGGCGAAATTGGTAGACGTACCAGACTTAGGATCTGGCGCCGCGAGGCATGGGGGTTCGAGTCCCTCCGCCCGCACCCCTTTTTAGAGCGTGAGAAGTGAGAGGATGAGAGATGTGAGAGCCGACTTCGATTACACCACTTCTTTCCAACCATCAGGATTATAGAGCGAAGCGGTGTAATCGAAGTCGGCTCTCACATCTCTCACCCTCTCACACCTCTCACCCTCTCTTTTACTTCTCACCTTTCACTTCTATACGATATGGTTGTCCGTAAAGACATCGACAACACTACCGCCATTGTAACCGTTACCGTTACACGCGATGAATTAAGACCAAAACTCGATGCCGAACTGAAACGTTTTCGCCAGCGCGCACCTATGAAAGGTTTCCGCCCCGGTCAGGCGCCGATGGAGTTCGTGAAAAAAATGTACGGCCCGTCTATTTTCGGCGATACGCTGAACGACCTGCTGGCAACCAAACTGTACGACTACCTCCGCGAAAGCAAACTGGATGTACTCGGTCAGCCATTGCCCGTTGCAGACCAACAGCAGTTTTCCTTTAAAATCAGCAACCCCGACCCCGAATATACGATCAACTACGAGGTCGGATTCGTAGCGCCTTTCGATATCAAAGGGCTGGATAAAAATGAAAAGTTCGAGCGTATCACCGTGTCGAACCTCGATGAACTGGCTGCTGCCGACCTCGAATATGCGCGCAAACGTATGGCGAAACGCAGCAATCCGGAAACAGATATTCTGGAAAACGACATTGTGCGTATTGCCGCCCGTGAACTCGACGGCGACCAGGTGAAAGACGGCGGCTGGGAAACCACCATCACCGTACACCTGAAAAGTATGTCGGAAGGCGCCCTGAAAGAACAGTTGCTTACCCTTAAAAAAGGCGACACCCTGCGCTTCAATGCACGCGAGATCGAAAACCAGGAAAAAGAAGCCTCTTACCGCAAATACATTCTGAACCTGCCGGAAGACGACGACCGTACGGTGGGCGATCAGTTTGAAGGCGTCATCGAAGACGTGAACCGCGTAGAAGACGCGGCGGAACTGAACGAAGAATTCTATCAGGGCTATTTCGGCGGCGGCGTCAACAACGAAGCCGAAGCCATCGAAAAAATAAAAAGCGGTATCGTTCAATTTTACGACATCCGCTCCAACGCACTGCTGATGCGCTCTTTCCAGGAACGCCTCATGGAACTCAACCAGCTCGAACTGCCGGAAGTTTTCCTGAAGCGCTGGCTGAAAGTAACCAACGAAGGCAAACTCGCCGACGACCAGATCGAAAGCGAATACCCGGCGTTTGCCGACAACCTGCGCTGGACGATGCTGCGCGACAAGATCAAGGAACAGTTCGGCCTCGAAGTGACCGACGAAGACCTGTACCAGGAATACGTCAAACGCGTACGCAACTACTTCCAGATGGACCTGCCCGATAATGTGCTTGCCAGCAGCGTGGAAAGCCTCATGAAAAATGAGAAGGATACTGAAAGCACCCGCCGCGACCTGGAAACCGACAAGATTTTCCAGGCTGTTCTGGACCAGGTGACGGTGAACGACAAAGCCGTGCCTTCCGATGAATTCCACAAAATACTGGAGGAGGTGACTAAAAAAGCGGAGTCGGAACAGGTAGAAGATGCCGCACTGCGCGCTTCCATCGAGGAATAAAAGACACTTTTTACCGGTTTTTACAAGCAGACGGACAAGGGTTGCAGAAAGTTCATAAAGGTTTTATTAACCTATACTTGTGAACTTTGTGCAACCCTTGCGTATTTTGTAGTCGTAATTTTGCGCCGGCGCCAAAGCCGCCGCCATGCACAGATAATGAATAACAATATCATTCGCCGCGTCATCGTACTGGGCGCAATTTCCATCCTCAGCCTGCTCACCGTACAGACATACTGGGTGTTGCGTACCTGGGACATCCAGGAGCGTGAATTCAACCGAAAGGTGAACCAGGCGATGCTCGACGCAGTCATCGACCTGGGTAAAATCAACGGATTTACTCCGCCCCCCGATAATTTTGTCCGTCAGTTGTCCTCCAACTACTGGGTCGTCAATATCGAGAACCCGTTCCAGGCCGACGACCTGGAATACTACCTGGCCAAGGAGTTTCAGCAGCAGAACCTGAAAGAAGATTACAAATACGCTATTTTCGACTGCACCAGCGACCAGATGGTGCGCGGCAAACTCATCAAATATACCGCATCCGAAGAGCCACTGGCAGAGCCCCTGCAAAAGCATTACGACAGTAATTTTATTTACTATTTCGGGGTGGAATTCCCGGGCAAAACCACCAATATCCTCACCAATATGTGGATCGTGATTTTTTTCACCATCCTCATGCTCATCACCGTCGCGTTTTTTGTGTACACCATGATCGTTATCCTGCGCCAGAAACAACTGTCCGAATTGCAGCGGGATTTCATCAACAACATGACGCACGAATTCAAAACACCCATTTCCACGATCAATATATCTACCGACGTTTTTCTGCAAAATGAAAAAGTACAGGGCGACCAGCGCCTCCACCGCTATTCGGGTATCATCAAAGAACAGGTGCTGCGCCTGAATACACAGGTGGAAAAAGTGCTGCAACTTGCAAAAATCGAACGCGACAACATCGAGCTGCACGTCGAAGACGTCAACCTGGCCGAACTTGTCACGAGTATTTCCCCTTCCATCGAAATCAAGGTGAACGATAAAAAAGGTATCCTGCACCTCGACCTCAATGCCGCCAATCCGTGGGTGCGCGCCGACCGCCTGCACCTCACCAATATCCTCCACAACCTGGTGGACAATGCCGTGAAATACTCAAAACAAACGCCGGAAATACACATCCGGCTGTTCAATGAATCCAACAACCTGGCGCTTAGTGTGCAGGATAACGGCATCGGTATTCCGAAAGAGCACCAGAAACGGGTATTCGATAAATTTTACCGCGTGCCCACCGGCAACGTCCACAACGTGAAAGGATTCGGTCTGGGGCTGTTTTACGTGAAAACCATGTGCCAGGAGCACAAATGGAAACTCGACCTGTACAGCGAGGTCAACAAAGGCACTACCATCACCATACGAATGCCCCAATCGAAATGACGACTGTTTTTCGGCCCGGCGATGCATATCCGGTAATGCTGGGCGATCTGGCGCAAACATTCCCCGACTGGCTGGCTCAACGCCGTGCCTCCGGCATCCTGCTCCTGACCGACACGAATACGCGCCGGCACTGCCTGCCCCTTTTTCTGAAAGCCACCGGACTTTCTGCCGATACGCCTGTGGTGGAAATTCCCGCCGGAGAATCGCGTAAAAACGTGGCTACCTGTATTTCCCTCTGGGAACATATGCTGCAGGCGCGGCTCGACCGCCATGCGCTGGTGATCAACCTCGGCGGCGGCGTGATCGGCGATATGGGCGGCTTTTGCGCCGCTACCTGGAAACGCGGCGTCGATTTTGTGCAAGTGCCGACTACCCTGCTTTCCATGACCGACGCGGCCATCGGCGGCAAACTCGGCATCGATTTTCAGCAGGTAAAAAATACGATCGGCGTTTTTCAGAACCCCGCAGCGGTATTCGTCGACCCGGCTTTTTTGAAAACCCTTCCCGAACGCGAACTGCGCAGCGGGTTCGCCGAAGTGATCAAACATGCGCTCATCGGCGCGCCCGAACTCTGGAATATGGTCAGGGATTATACGCCCGAACGCCTGAGCATGGCTTCGTCCGAAACCTGGCTGGAAATTCTGCGTCTGTCCATTGCCGTCAAAGTGCGCGTCGTCACCGAAGACCCGCACGAAAAAGGTATCCGTATGCTGCTGAATTACGGTCATACCATCGGCCACGCGCTGGAAAGTTATTTTCTCGAAACAGACGACCCGCTGACACACGGAGAAGCCATCGCTATCGGTATGCTGACGGAGAGCTGGATACAACATACGCGCCTGGGCAAAGACGTGCCGGACGAATGGATCCGCCTGATGCTGCGCATTTTTCCGCACAATCCCATTGCCAGCAGCATCGTTCCGGAAATATGGCACACCATGCAGCAGGACAAAAAGAACAAGGCGGGCAGTGTGCGCATGGCTTTGCCTGGCAAAAACGCTTTCGACATGGAAGTGCTGGAGCCTACGGAAAGGGAAGTGGAGGAGAGTTTGGGGTTTTATAACGGTTTGAAGAAGGTTTGAATCAGGATTGGAAGGATTAAAAAAAGGATTGGAAGGATAGAGTCCTGATCACGGGAACATCCTTCCAATCCTTTTTTTAATCCTTCCAATCCTGATTCAAACCCACCGGCGCATAAAAATGATGGTATATACTATACAAGCCAAACAGGATGAACCCGAATACCAGCGTCACCTGCACCGACAGCGGGTTGTCGAACTGGTGTATTATCCGGCCTGCCGACCAAAACGGCTTGTGAAACAAATCCCAGCTATTCAGTCTGCAATACCGGCCCAGGTACACGCCAAAGCCTGACAGAACGCTGCAACTCAGAATAAGCAACCACGCGGCCGGGGCATTAAAATAATGCCGGAACAATCCGTAGGCTTTTTGCAGGGAGTGCAGCCCGACAATCAAACCGGTAAAGGCGAACAAAAAAATCAGCAGACTATCGAACCAGAGGATGTTCTGGCTGTAACCTTTCAGGTGCAGCAGGTCGGTAATGATGTACGGTGCGTTCGGGAAAAACAGCAACCACGCCGGAAATACTAAAAAAATGGCCCATCTGTTGCGTTTTCCGGCCTGCAATCCGGCAGCAAGGCTGGTTATAAAAAACGGTATCCAGGCCAAAAACAGATTCCAGATCAGGAAACTGAAACGCGTTTCTTCTTTCATGGTCACCCGCACACACACCAGTGCGATGCATAAAGCGGAAAGCGCAATCAATCCTTGTGTCGACCGGTTCAGGTTTGTCGGGAACATATGCAGGAAGTTTATTTGCCAACAAATATAAGATCTATACGCCCTGAGAGTATGAAAATCTCAACATGCTCTCTGCCATAAATAAAAAAGCAGGCACTGTGCGCATGACAGTACCTGCAAAAGGGGGATTTGAGATGCGGGTACTTGAACCCGCACCGAAAGAAATGCTTGATGGGAGGATTTGAGGATTCGAGTATCTGATTCAAATACTCGAATACTCAACTCCTCGAATCCTCAAAAAACTATTCCAGCCCTTTAGGCTTCTTCACCGTAAACACCCGCGAAATATTGAACCCGAAACGGATCCCGCTCAGCAGGCGGTCTTCGTCGTTTTTGAAGAACCAGTCTTCCTGCGTTTCGGTGATAAAACCCTTGTAGGTCATATCGTTGGTGTTGGTGAAATGGAGTTGGAACACGTGTCCGCCCGTTTCGATATCCACGCCGACTGAAAGCGACTGCGCGAAATTGGTTGTGATCTGGCCGTCGGGCACGTAATAATATTCCGCATTGAAGGCTACACGTTTGGTCAGTTTGATCCGGCCGCCGATACCCATAGCCAGTACGTCGTTTTTGTCTTCGGGGGTTGCCACGAGGTTTCGGTGCACCAGCGTCGGCATCAATTGCAGCGTCAGGCTGTTGTTGAATTTACGCGCCAACAGCAACTGGTGCGTATAAAACAGCCTCGAACTGAATTTATTGTCGCGTTCGCTGTCGGAGAACTTCACCGTTTTGATCTGACCGTCGATCAAATACGAGAGACTGACGGGCATATTTCGTTTACCGGTACTTTGTCTGAGAATGCGGTATTTTAAAAAACCGTCAAATATTTTTTCATTGCTGTTGCGGCCGATGCCCACCATAAGGCGGTTGGTGATACCGTAATCGAAGCCGATGCGGATGGTAGCGC
Organism: Bacteroidota bacterium; assembly: GCA_029561355.1. Classification (GTDB taxonomy): domain Bacteria; phylum Bacteroidota; class Bacteroidia; order Chitinophagales; family Saprospiraceae; genus M3007. Next base: position 41,396 of record JAKQJD010000249.1, read on the forward strand.
CATCGAGCCCGAAAAAGTCGTACACGCTTTGGCGGACAGGTCCGAAGCGGTGCGAGATTTTGAAATCGAGCACACCGGGCGCCGTGTTTTCAATAGAATGCCCGTTGATGATGCGGTCAGTTTTAAAACTGGCTGTGACGTAGTCGGTCGTTTTTTCTTCGCCGAGCATGGAGAGCAGGTCGTCCTGGGCGGACAGCCATTGACTACAGAACAGGATGGCAAGGGCAAGGGTAAGGATTCTTTTCATTGAGTTTGTGTTTGGTTATTGGTTATTTGTTATTGGTTATTAGTGTGGTAACCCTTGGCATATGCGCTCTGAAGCCAAGCGTTACCACACTAATAACCAATAACAAATAACCAATAACAAATAACGATTTAAGATTTCAACGGAGCCAAAACAGCGCTCACCACCACTTTGATCTCCTTGGCAATGTTGTCTTTAACAAGAGAAGGAATGGTGATTTTGTAGTCTTCGGGTTTGATCACGAAATTGGACAGCACTTCCAGATTGCCATTTGATACTTTCAGGGTACCTTCCATGTTCACGTCGCGTTCTACGCCGTGGATGGTCAGTTTGCCGCTGGTTTTGACATTGTATTTGCCGTCCTGGTTAAATTTGACTTCGTTCAGGTTGGTGATCTGGCCTTTGTACTGCGCGTTCGGATAAACGGACGACTCCAGGTAGTTTTCGTTGAAGTGTTCCTGCATCAGGGCTTTTTCGAACAAAAAACCCTTGATCAGCACTTTCCACTCCATTTTGCCGGTAGCGGCATCGAGTACGCAGGTGCCGCTTTTGTTCAGGCCTTCGATTTTTTCCATCGGCGTTTCGGAACTGAACTTGATCTTGGCGTCGCGGGTGAAAAATTTCTGTGCCTGACCGGCATGCGCCAACAGGAACAAAGCGGAAAAAACAAAAATGATCTTTTTCATAGTGATAATTTTAAACGGTTAAATGTTAGGGTGTTTCGTATGTGGTGTTTGGTGTTTCGGGTGCTTCGCTCCAGTGGCTTGCAATGACTTGAACAAAGCACCCGAAACACCAAACACCACACCCCAAACACCCTATTGTTTCGCTTCCACGCATTCCACAAATACCACATCCAGATTCAGGCCGGTGCATTTACCTTTAAAAGTCACCTGTTCGCCGGACTGAAAATCGGTGCGTGTGTGCTTGGCGAACGGGCTGAGTTCGCAGGCCACAACGCCCATTTCACTGCCGGCATCCAGACTTACCTTGACGGATCCATCGGGATCCTTGGAGGCTTCTTTCACCTTTCCGGTAATGGCTACGACTTTATCGAGGTATTTCGCATTGGCGGCGTTTTCGTCGGTATTGTATTCGTTGTAAAGTGCGGTGGCATCCACTGCCACGTCGGTTTTGGCGGCAGCAAGGTCTTGATGCGGTTTATTCCAGAGTTGGTAGCCTACTACTGCCCCGATCAGGACAGCAGCCAGCAGGACGTACAGAATGGTCCTTCTTTTCATTTTGTTGTTGACTTGAATATGAATAATGTTGAAATCTCCTCTCTAAATCCAGAAGCGAAGCAGTGTAATCTACGGTCTCTCACTTCTCACTTCTCACCTCTAATTCTGCGGTGCTCCGGCCCGTATCCACGACAAAATCTTCTGGCGGTCGCAGTCGGGCAGCAGGCCACCTTCGCTCAGCGGCGGCATCGGGTTGGCGGCGTTGTTGGTGCGGTCGGCCATTTTGCCGGAAAGTGCGTAGTCTTTGGCGTGATCGTAGCCGTCGAGGATATAGCCCGAAAATTCGGGCTCCGATTCCTTGTGGCATTTGTAGCAGTGGTCCTGCAGCAATGGCTGGATGAAGGTGGCGTAACTTACGTTGGTAGTGTCGCAGGGGGTGCCGCTGCCATACAGGTCCTGTTCGTTGTCGTAATAGCAACCGGGAGGAAAGGTTAGTACCATGGCGCAAAGGGCCATGCCAAGGAGAAAAAGTGTTCTTTTCATGTGTTTTTTAATGATCGAAAATACTATGTGTGAATGGCTTTCTGTCTTTCTCACCTCTCACTTCTAAATCTGCGTGCGAAGCGGTGTACTCTACGCATCTCACTTCTCACTTCTCACTTCTCACTTCTCACCCTCTCACTTCTCTCACCCTCTAAAAAGCGGAGCGGCGTACTCGAAGTCGGCTCTCACTTCTCACCTCTCGCTCTCTCACTTCTCTCACACTCTCACTTCTCTAATTGTTCGGTGCTCCCGCATCAATCCACGCTTTCAGTTTCATCGTCGTACAGTCGTCGAGTTTTTGTCCTCCTTTCGGCATCCAGTTGGTCGTGCGCGTCACCAGGTCGTATAGTTTACCGTTATCGGCTACGGTTTTTACATTTGCGTGTCCAACGAGATTCAGCCCGCCCTGCGGTGCGCTGCCGCTGTGACAACCCTGGCAACGGGCCTGGATGAGTGGCTGGACGAACGTGCTGAACTTCACGTTGGTCACGTCGCACTGACCGGCGTTTTCGTTGCAGCCGTTGTTGAGGGCGCCTTGCTGTACCCAGCGTTTAATGAGGTCGATTTGAGTCTGCGACAGCGGCGGTTTTCCGTAAGGCATACGTTTGTCCGGGTCATCTTCGGTCAACACCTCGATTAAATCGTTGTTGTCCCAGTCGGTTCGCGTCACGTGCTCGACGGTCGACATCAGGCTCTGATAAGAAGTAAGTACCACGCCTTCTTCATGGTCCTGGGCATTGTGACATCCCGATTCCGTGCAATTGGAAATCAGCATCGGCAAAATCTGGTTGGCAAAATAGGTCGTATCGGCATCACAAAGTACGCCGGAACCGCCGCCATTATTTCCACCTGTTCCGGTTGTATCCGTAGGAATGGGGTCAACATTAAACATCGAATCGTGTTTGCATGATGGAAATAATAAACCCACACCAAAAACGCCGCACAAAATCAAAAAAAGAAGTGATCGCATGTATATCGTTTGTTTTTTAAAAATGGAAACGCACAAAGATGACCGATCCGTCTTGATCTGGCAGAAACAACTGACTGAACCCGTAAAATAAGCATCTGAACATGGAAAAAAAAGACTGGAGAACGTGGCTCCGGCGCATTGGCGTAGGCGGTTTTTTATTTTTTTTGGCGAAAGGCCTGGTATGGCTGGCCATTTTTTTCGGCGTATTTAAAACCTGCGCCTGAGGTACAACCGAACCCCAGTTCGGTTTTCTTTAACCGAACGAAGGTTCGGTTGTACAATTAACCGAACGAAGGTTCGGTTGTATAATTAACCGAACGAAGGTTCGGTTGTTTAATTAACCGAACTGGGGTTCGGTTGTACAGCGGGCATACTTCCAAAACAAAAAGTTTTTAGTAATTTCGCGCTTTCAAAAGAACGGACATGGCAAGTGCAAAAAATCGGAACAAGGAGATCGTTGAAAATGGCGGGGCGAACGATGCAGCGGAGTACGATCTGGTAGATACCTCTCATATCAGTATCAAAGGCGCGCGCACCAACAACCTGCGCAACGTAGACCTGCGTATCCCGAAGAATAAACTGGTGGTCGTGACGGGCGTTTCCGGCTCCGGCAAGTCCAGTATCACGATGGATACCCTGTATGCCGAAGGGCAACGCCGGTACGTGGAAAGCCTGTCAAGTTATGCGCGGCAGTTCCTGGGGCGTATGAAAAAGCCGGATGTGGACTATATCCGCGGCATTTGTCCGGCCATCGCCATCGAACAACGGGTGACTACGGGCAATACGCGTTCCACGGTAGGCAGCATGACGGAGGTGTACGATTTCCTGAGGCTGTTGTATGCGCGGATCGGTAAGTTTTATTCGCCCATTTCCGGCGAAGTCGTGAAAAAACACGAGGTGTCCGACGTCATCGATTTTATTAAAAAACAGCCCGAAGGCACGCGTGGACTGATTCTCGTCCCGTTCGAAAAAAAATACAAGGAGCGCAGCCTCGAACAGGAACTGAACCTGCTCCTGCAAAAAGGCTACACCCGCCTGCAATACGGCGCCGAAACCCTGCGCATCGAGGAAGTGCTCGACGGCACGGAAACCCGTTTCGACATCAAGCAACCTGCTTACCTGTTCAACGAGCAGAACCTGAGCATTCTGATCGACCGTTTTGTCAACAACCCCGATCTGGAAGACAGCGAGTGGATGCGGCTGGCCGATTCCATTAACACTGCCTTTTATGAAAGCGAAGGTGAATGCGGCGTACAGATCGTGGATGATAATCCGCCGCAGGTGGTGCATTTTAACAACCGCTTCGAACTGGACGGGATCGAATTTCCGGAGCCTACACCGCAGTTGTTCAACTACAACAACCCCTACGGAGCCTGCCCCACTTGTGAAGGCTACGGCAGAATTCTCGGCATCGACCGCGATAAAGTGGTGCCCGATAAAACCAAATCGATATACGACGGCGCCATCGCCGCCTGGAAAGGTGAGAAATACGGCGAATGGCTCACGCCTGTGCTGCAAAACGCGCACAAGTTCGATTTTCCGGTGCATACACCTTTCGAATCGCTCACGAAGGAACAGATTAAACTGCTGTGGAGCGGCAACCAGTATTTCGAGGGTGTCGACGCTTTTTTCAAAGAACTGGAAAGCAAAACCTACAAAATCCAGAATCGCGTCACGCTGGCCCGCTACCGCGGCCGCACCGTATGCCCCACCTGCGACGGCGGCCGGCTGCGGCAGGAAGCGCTGTGCGTGAAAATCGGCGGTAAAAATATCTCCGATCTGACGAGTGTGCCGCTCGACGAGGTACTGGCATTTTTTCAGCAATTGAACGATAACCTCGCCGAACACGACCGGCAGGTAGCACGCCGCCTGCTGCTGGAAATCAACAACCGCCTGCATTTTACCGTCGAACTCGGACTGGGTTATCTCACGCTCGACCGCATTTCCAATACCCTCAGCGGCGGCGAAACCCAGCGCATTCACCTCACGCGTACCCTCGGCAGCAACCTCACCGCTTCCATGTACCTGCTGGATGAACCATCCGTGGGATTGCACCCGCGCGACACGGGCCGGCTGGTGAAAGTGCTGAAAGACCTGCGCGACCTCGGCAATACGGTCGTGGTGGTGGAACACGAGGAAGAAGTGATCAAAAACGCCGATTACCTGGTCGATATGGGCCCCGAAGCGGGTGTACACGGCGGAAACGTCGTTTTTGCCGGTAATTTTTCCGATATTCATTTGGCTGCGCCCGAAAGCCTGACGGCCAAATACATGTCGGGTGAAATGTCGATCGCCACGCCGAAACAACGCCGCAAAGCCGTCGACCTGCTGACCATCAAAAATGCCCGGCAGCACAACCTGAAAAACGTAAACGTGCGCATTCCGCTGCACTGCCTCACGGTGGTGAGCGGCGTGAGCGGTTCAGGAAAAACGACACTGGTGCGCGACATTTTTTACCCCGCGCTTATGCAGCATTTGCCCGAAACGGCCGGCAAGCAACCCGGCCTGTCCGACGGACTGGAAGGGCCCGTGAAAAAGGTGACGCGTGTGGAATTTATCAACCAAAGTCCCATCGGGAAAAGCAGCCGCTCCAATCCGGTTACCTACGTCAAGGCCTACGATTATATCCGCGATCTTTTCGCCGGACAGCAACTCTCCAAAATCCGTGGTTTCCAGCCCAAACACTTCAGTTTCAACGTGGAAGGCGGTCGCTGCGAAGCCTGCAAAGGCGAAGGCGAACAGGTAGTGGAAATGCAGTTTCTCGCCGATGTGCACCTCGAATGCGAGGAGTGCAAGGGCCGCAGGTTCCGGCAGGAGGTGCTCGAGGTACAATACAAAGGCAAAAGTATTTTCGATGTGCTGAATCTGAGCGTCGAGGAAGCGCTCGATTTTTTCAAAGGCAACAAGGAAATCATCGACCGCATTCAGCCGCTGTACGACGTGGGCCTCGGCTACGTGCACCTCGGACAATCATCGAGCACGCTATCCGGTGGTGAAGCCCAGCGTGTCAAACTGGCCTCTTTCCTCATCCGCGAAAACGGACAGGGCCACATCTTTTTTATCTTCGACGAACCCACCACCGGCCTGCACTTCCACGATATCCAGAAACTGCTCAACGCCATGCAGGCGCTCGTGGAAAAAGGCCACAGCGTTCTCGTCGTGGAACACAATATGGAGGTCATCAAATCTGCCGACTGGCTCATCGACCTCGGTCCCGAAGGCGGCCGCGAAGGCGGGCATCTGGTGTATGAAGGTGTGCCGGAAGGGCTGGTGGATGTGGAAGCGAGTTATACGGGGAAGTACCTGGCGGAGAAACTATAGAGAGTGAGAGAGTGAGAGATGTGAGAGAGTGAGAGCCGACTTCGAGTACACCACTTCGCCACAATCGGAATGACTGAAGCGAAGTGGTGTACTCGAAGTCGGCTCTCACTCTCTCACATCTCTCACTCTCTCACATCTCTAAACCTTGCGCGTCAGGTAATTCGTATAATCCGTCAGCAGCACCTCGTATTCCTCGCGCATGAGCGGAGAGGTCATCATAAAATCGGCGGTAGCACGGTTGCAGGCAGTGGGGATATTCCAGGTAGCCGCCAGGCGCAGCAAAGCCTTGATGTCCGGGTCATGCGGCAGCGCTTCCATCGGATCCCAGAAAAACACGACGGCATCGATCATACCTTCGGCGATCTTCGCGCCGATCTGCTGGTCGCCGCCGAGCGGGCCGCTCAGGAACTGCGTAACGCGCATATCCAGCGCTTCTTCCAGCAACCTGCCTGTGGTGCCGGTGGCAAACAACTGGTGTTTCTGCAACTGTTCTTTATTGTGAAGCGCCCATTCGATGAGGTCGCTTTTTTTATGGTCGTGCGCGATCATCGCAATTCTCTTGCGCGCGCCGAGGTGTCGGGTGAAAACGGTAGTCGATTTTTCCATGGTTTTTCTGTTTTTAACAGTTCATCGGGGTAATTATTTTACCAGAAACAGATATTTTATTTCAGCGGCCTGCCGCCGCAGCGTGCATAGACCATTGATTATCAATACTATCTTTCATGGCACTCGCAGATCGGGAAATAAAATAGGTCCGGCAAGCCGGTTGTCGTTTATTTCCTGTGCCCGGACGGTCGAAGAGGGTGATTGTGGTATTTACAAAGCCATTTAAAAATTACTTGTGGAAGCCACGTGTGTCTTGCTAGGACGTCAGAGTGCCCCAACAATAGCGTGTCATCCTGAACGCAGTGAAGGATCTATCTCTGGAACAAAGACTCATGATAAAATCGGATGCTTCACTTCGTTCAGCATGACACGCTGCCCCTGGCTTATGCAGTCAATTTAACCAGGAGTTGGTGTAAATACTCCCCTACCACCCTGATAACTAATAACCGATAACCAATAACCTCAACTAACCTTACTAAACTTATTCCGGTACTCCACCGGCGTCAAACCCGTAATCTTTTTGAACACGTCCCGAAAGGCTTTCGTATCCGTATAACCCACGTCGTACATCACTTCATTGATACTTTTCCGGCTGTTTTCGAAGCGGCGTTTGGCGGCCTCGATGCGCACGCGCTGCAGGTATTCCACGACAGTATTATTGGTGGATTTTTTGAAACGGCGTTCGAAACTCCGGCGGCCGATGGCGAAGCGGTCGGCCAGTTCTTCCACAGCAATCTTGTCATGGTAATGCGATTCGATGTATTCCTGCGCCTGTTTGATCTCCTCGTCGGAATGGTTTTTCTGCCCCTGAAACACCATGAAAGCCGACTGGCTGTCGCGGTCGATATCGATGGCAAAGAACTTGGATGTCAGGATGGCCGTTTCGCGGTCGGTATATTTTTCCACCAGGTACAACAGCAGGTTCCAGTAGGAAGTAGCGCCCCCGCTGGAGTACAGGTTGTTCTCATCGGTGATCACACTGCCGTCTTTCAACTCCACATTGGGAAACATTTCGCGGAATTCGTTGGCAAACGCCCAGTGCGTGGAGCATTGCTTGCCATCGAGCAGGCCGGTGGAAGCCAGCAGGAAAGCGCCCACGCACAACGAGGCTACTTCGGCGCCCCGACGGTACTGATCGACGATCCAGGGAATAGCGCTGCGGTTCAGGTCGATGGCCGACTGCATATCGCCGAAGAGGGCGGGAATGAAAATCAGGTCGGCGTGTTCCACCTCACTGAGCAGTCGGTCAGTGTGTACCGAAAACATTCCGTTGTTGAGCCGCACCTCGCGCGACTGCCCCACCAGTTGTACCTGAAAAAGCGGCTCCTGGCCTTTCGACTGCAAAAACTGGTTGACAACCGAGAACATATATCGCGGGTCGGCAATGGCCTGCATCACAGAGGATTCGGGGACGAGGATGGCGATGTTTTTCATCAGGCAAAAATACACAAATAGTTTGTCGGAAACAACCCTCAGGATTGTCGTTTTTACCACCGGCCTCTTATTTTAAAACATTTTATGTTTGCAGTGTCATTCAAGAACATGCAACTTTTAAAACAGTGCGCGGATTATTTGATCAGTTTTCAGGTATCCACCGGGGGCTTTTTAATCGTAGTTGTAATGTATAACCATTTTTTTACCAAATTTCAACACGATGAAACCACAAATAGACTGGATCTCGCTCGGCGTCAGTGATTTGAACAAATCGCTCGTTTTTTACCGCGACGGCCTCGGATTCCCGACCGACGGTCTCGTGCCCGAACGCCCCGGAACGGTGTCGTTTATGCTCGACAACGACCAGACGCTGGTGATTCACGAATGGAAGGTGTTTTCCATGTTCGCAGCCGACCACAATGCGCCCCTCAAGCCCAGCGGCTGCATTTTTAACTGCTATGCCGACAGCAAGGAAGACGTGCATGCCAAACTCGACAGCGCAGTAAAAGCCGGCGGCAAACAGATCGGCGAAGTAGCCGACCAGCCCTGGGGATATGTGGCCAGCGTACTCGATCCGGACGGGCACCAGTGGGTACTGTTTTACAGCCCGATGGGAAAAATGTGAGATCAGGGTCAGTCGGGACGCCTGCTAAAATCGTAAATCTTGTAATCGTACGTCATAAATCAACATGCGAACCCTCCAGCCATACCTGACTTTCGACGGCAACTGCCGGGAAGCCATGACATTTTACCGCGATTGCCTGGGTGGCGAACTGTTTTTTCAGACCATCGGAGAGTCGCCGATGGCCGACAAACTGCCGCCCGAAGCGCGCGCTTTTATCCTGCATTCCACTCTGACGAGCGGCCCGGTGACGATTCTCGCTTCCGATATGGTGAGCGACCGGGGCCTCGAAGTGGGCAACTCCGTGTCGCTGATGATCGATTGCAGCAGCGAGGAAGAGATTCGCCGCCTGTTCTATTTGCTTTCGGAGGGCGGGGAGCCCACGCACCCGCTGGAAAACTCGTTTTGGGGGGCGCTGTTCGGCGATTTGACGGATAAATATGGCAACCACTGGCTGCTGCATTTTGATCGGAACGCATCCGGTCCATCAACTTAAGACAGTATAAAGGGCCCTGAAGGACCCTTCTCCCGACGACCAGAAAGCCGTGCTACCGATCATTTACCACTTGTTTAACCAAAAAAATGAAGCCATGAAAAAACTCAAGTTTTCTATTCAAATCGATGCTCCGCAGGAGCGCGTCTGGAACATTTTATGGACCGACGAAACTTACCGCGCCTGGACGGCTGCTTTCCACCCGGGTTCTTACGCCAAAAGCGACTGGAAGGAAGGCAGCAAAATTCTTTTCCTCGGCAGCGAAGGCGAAGGTATGGTCAGCAAAATCGAACGCCTCGTACCCAACGAATACATGTCGTTTCAGCACCTGGGAGAATTGAAAAACGGTGTGGAAGACTACGATTCTCCAAAGGTGAAAGGCTGGACAGGTGCGATGGAAAATTATACCCTGCACGAGGAAAACGGCGGCACGAAACTGGACGTGGATCTGGATGCAGATGAAAGTTTTGCCGATCATTTAGAAGGGGCTTTCCCGAAAGCGCTGGATAAGGTGAAGGAATTGGCGGAAGAGAAGGCATAAAGTTGATGAGGGTTAATAAGGTTGATATTCAGCCACTCGATAAATGAACCGATTTATTCTTTTCCGAGTGGCTGATATCAACGATAAAGAAAATGCCAGTATTTATAGAGTGGCTGAATATCAACCTTCATCAACCCTCATCAACCCTCATCAACCATCCACCCATCAACCCAAAAAACTAAACACCCTCGAAACTCCTTGTCATTGTCGTGCATTTTGCGAATTTTGCCGGTGCGTTCAAACAACAGCAGCCTATGTTTTCCAGTATTGCACGTGAAATTTCCCGCGCTTTCAGTCCCGAGTTGCCCGCAGAACTGGGTAATCTGGACCAGCACCTCCAGTTCATTCTCCCCAAGGTAGTAGCCTATGGAGAGGATCTGTCGGAGACGCATTTCTGGCTGGGAAGGCGCTGGAAGGAAGTGCGCGACGACGAAGGTTTCCATGAGGCGATTCTCCATATTTTCAACACCGGCGGCGAATACCTGCTTTCCCTGGACGGCAACATCGTGAAAGGCACCTGGCGCCAACTCGGCACGTACAACACCCTGATCATTGAAATGAGCGGCCGCAGCGAACTGTTCGACCTGCGCTTCATGAACAGCGAATTCCTCATCCTTACCAAACACGGCGACCAGCAGCGAAAAGGCCAGCGCGTGTTTTTTTGCCTCGTACACGAACCTGCATCCCGCGGCCTCGACTGGCGCAACCTCATGGAAAAGATGTACAACATCTGGCGCGAAAACAGCCTCAGCGTATGGGCCTGGATATTTTTTATCGTGCTGTTGGGGCTCATCATTTACGGATCGGTAGATTGATAAACGTACAGGCAACCTTTTGTCCGCATTTTTGTCTCCTTCCCTCCATCTTGTTCAACACTCCTAATTCCCCGGAGAACTCCTCTTCCTATGCAAACCCTCGATTGGATTGTGCTTGTCGGCACCCTTGCATTCATTGTCTTTTATGGACTCTGGAAAACCCGTAAAGACCTCGACGAAAGCAGCGACGATTTTCTGGCCGGCAAACGCGACCTTCGGTGGTGGACTATCGGCCTCAGCATCATGGCCACCCAGGCCAGTGCCATTACGTTTCTGAGTACGCCCGGGCAGGGCTACAACGACGGGATGCAGTTCGTGCAGTTTTATTTCGGTATGCCGATCGCGATGATTTTCCTCGTTATTTTCATTCTGCCGGTGTATTACAAACTGCGCATCACGACCGCCTACGAATTCCTCGAGCAACGTTTCGACCTGCGTATGCGCTCGCTGGCAGCCGTACTTTTCCTGATCCAGCGCGGCATTTCCGCTTCCATCAGTATTTATGCGCCGAGTATTATTTTGTGCGCCGTGTTCGGCTGGAACCTGGGCCTCACCAATTTTATGATGGCCGCTTTTGTGGTCGTTTACACCAGCACCGGCGGCAGCGCTGCGGTGAGCCGCACCCAGGAATTGCAGATGAGTATCATGCTCGGCGGACTCATCACGGCTTTTTTCCTGATCCTGCACAATCTGCCACCGGACGTCGGGCTGCCGGAAGCCTGGCAAATAGCGGGCGTGACCGGCAAAACGCAGGTGATCGACTGGAGTTTCCATTGGGGCGACCGCTACAACGTCTGGTCGGGCGTGCTGGGCGCCACGTTTTTATTCCTCTCTTATTTCGGCACCGACCAGAGTCAGGTAGGGCGTTATTTGTCGGGTAAATCCCTGAAAGAGAGCCGTTTCGGTTTGCTGTTCAATGGTTTTGTAAAAGTGCCCATGCAGTTTCTGGTGCTGTCCGTAGGCGTTATGGTATTCGTGTTTTTTCAATACCAGAAACCGCCGCTGCATTTCAACGAAGCCAACCGCCTGAAAATACGGGGCACCGAATACGAATCGGCCTACAACCTGATAGAAAGACGGTCGGACACGCTGTTTTTCAACAAACAAAAGGTACTACAGGACTTTACCCAATCGCTGCAAACGGGCGACAAAGCCAAAGAAAACGAAGCGCGGCAAGGTCTGCAGCGTATACAGGGAATGCTGGACGCCAACCATGCGGAGGCGCAAACAGTTATCAAAGCGGCCAGCCCGAAAACGGACGCTTCCGACAAGGATTACCTGTTCATTCACTATATTTTAAATCATATTCCCACAGGGCTGGTGGGCCTCATGCTGGCCATGATCTTCTGCGCATCGTGGAGCACCACGGCGTCTGAACTGAGCGCACTGTCGGCCACAAGCGTGTCCGATATCTACCGGCGTTCGATGGTACCGGGCCGCGACGACCACCATTACCTCAAGGCTTCGCGGTGGGCAACGGTGCTCTGGGGTGTGTTCGTGATGCTGTTCGCTACCTATGCCAGTTTGTTCGACAACCTGATTCAGGCAGTCAATATGGTGGGTTCTATTTTTTACGGCACCATCCTCGGCATTTTTTTTACTGCTTTTTTTCTAAAAAAAGTGGGCGCCCGCGCGGTGTTTTACGCTGCCGTCATCACACAGGCCATTGTGGCGTATTTGTTTTTTTACGTGGATAAAAACCCCTATTTGTGGTATAATCCTTTAGGATGCGGTTTGGTGATGGCTTTCGGACTGGTGCTGGAAAAGGCATTTTCATTTGGCAAAACCGAAAAATGACAATAGGAGACAAATTAAAAATGTCATTTTGGGAAAACTAAAATAGGACTGGCCTCGTTTTTGTAGTGTAACCGATAGACACACATTTGTTCCACCAAAAAAAAATTAATCCTATGCTTATACTCGCATTTCTCCTGATTCTTGTGCTGGTTTTCGGCAGCAATATGATTAAAGAAACTCAGGTTCAACGCAGACAACACTGATTCCGGAGGCTT
>JAKQJD010000257.1 GCA_029561355.1 Bacteroidota bacterium
CTCGTACACGTCCATTTGAAGGGTATACGCATTGTTGATGTGCCCGATGGTAGGCGCGTAACCGACCGTCGTTTTTTTAACCGTCGTAAAAACGTCGTTTATGTAGCGGGTACCATCGCAACCGGCATTCTGAGCGGAAAGTATGCCGGCGCTGGAAAACGCGCAGGCACAAAGCAGGAGGGTAAATTTTTTCATGTAAGAGCAGGTTAAAGGATATAAAAATGGACTGCAATGCTAATAAAAGATTTGCAGTCCATCCCTGAATATGGCACGTTTAGAATGATCGTATTGTACGAAAACGGTGTTTGCAGCGCTTTAGAGCATGGGCGTGTCCCGTATTTTGTGTTTGGTATTTCGTAAAGATCTGGCAGTCAGCCAAATCCCAAACACGAAACACAAAAAACCAAACACCCTCCTACACCACTTCGGCCTTGCCTTTTTTATAAACAGGCACCGTAGAACAGGGTTCGCCGAACATGATACTCAGGGCCAGCGGCTGGAGCAGGCGGGTGATTTCCATGTATGCTGCGGGTGGTACGGGTTTGTCGCTACAGCCTTTGATCACGAGGCGTTTACCTTCGTATTCGCTCCAGTCCTTGCGATTCAGTTGCTTCATAAATGCCTGTTCCACAAACAAATCCGGCGTCGTTTGGGCCATATCGGCCACGTACGGCGCGGCATAAGTAGCCACCAGCATGTAGGCCCACATAGGAATGATCGCGTCGGCAGAGCAGAACACCGCGAGGTTTTTGCCGCGGTATTGCTCCCAGTCGTGGTTTTTCAGCGCTTCCCGGAAATCCTTCTCCTTCAGCATCAGTTCCATGAACAGGTACTGCTTCAGGTCGAACGGTACGATCTGCCCATCCGGGTAAAAATCTTCCAGGTCGATGGTAACCAGGCCGCTGCCGGCCACACGATTTACTAATGGAGTATCCATCTTTTTTTAGAAGTGAGAAGTGAGAAGTGAACGATCAGGATTCTTCGAGGGCCGGGGTTTCTCCGATGGCATTGTCCATTTCCTTGAAATCCTTGGGTTTGGGGAGGTCCTGCAAGTGGTTGATTCCCAGATAGTCCATAAATTTCTCGGTGGTACCGTACAGCAACGGGCGTCCCGGGCCTTCGCTTCGGCCGGCAATGAAAACAAGTTCTTTTTCCAAAAGTTTTTGAAGGGCGTAATCACAACTCACACCACGAATTTCCTCAATTTCCGACTTGATGACCGGTTGCTTGTAAGCGATCAGCGCCAGGGTTTCCAGGGCAGCCTGAGAAAGGCGTTTTTTCGTGGTCTGTTTCAGGTGGATGGCCACGGTATTGTGGTAAGCGCCTTTGGTCAGAAACTGATACCCGCCGGCAATTTCCACCAGTTCGAACGCATAGGCTTCGCCGCGGTATTGCTCCTGCGTATGCGCGATCAGCGCCAGAATATCGCTCACGGGCACCTCGCTTTGCATGCTTTCATCGAGCACGGATTTGATGTCGTCCAGTGCAATAGCCTGCGGAGACGCGAAGATGAGCGCCTCGATGTGTTGTTTCAGGAATTCCATGGGGCGAAGGTAAATGTTTAGTGCGAAGTGCGAAGTCGTCAGTGCGAAGTCTGAATACAGTGCGAAGCCGTCAGTGCGAAGTGCGAAGTCTGAATACAGTGCGAAGCCGTCAGTGCGAAGTGCGAAGTCCGTAGAGTGCGCCGTTTCATATTTGGGAATTATCAAGATTGAAACGGTGTACTCTACAGACTTCGCACTTCGCACTGACGACTTCGCACTGATTTCAATATCTCATAATCACCTCCTCAAACATCTCGTTCTGCAAGCCACGCACCTGCATGGTCACTACGGGGTGTTCGCCTTCCCATCGGAGTTTCAGCAGTCCGAAATTGCGTTTGACGATCATATCGCCCACCCGGAATTTGT
>JAKQJD010000275.1 GCA_029561355.1 Bacteroidota bacterium
TACACAAAAAACGAAACATCCTCTTTACATCTTCATCCTCGGGTGGTAAAGGTAAATGGTCTCTTTCAGGTACTCCGTGTCGAGGTGGGTGTAAATTTCCGTAGTGGTAATACTTTCGTGTCCGAGCATGTCCTGTACGGCTTTCAGGTCGGCACCGCCTTCCACGAGGTGGGTGGCAAACGAATGCCGGAAAGTGTGCGGACTAATATTTTTGGAAATGCCGGCCTGCGCAGCCAGTTCCTTGACGATAATAAACACCATCACCCGGCTGAGACGGGCGCCACGGTTGTTGAGAAAAACGAAATTTTCCTCGCCGGGTTTGATCTTCTCCTGTTTGTTTCGAATATGATCGAGGTATATGCGCAGGTATTTCACCGCCTCGCCACCGATGGGCACCAGGCGTTCCTTGTCGTTTTTACCCAGCACTTTTACAAAACCGGCTTCGAGGAACAGATTGGTCATACGCAGGTTGACAAGCTCGCTGACGCGCAGCCCGCAAGCGTACAGGGTTTCGATGATAGCGCGGTTGCGCGTGCCCTGCGGTTCGGAAAGATCGATGGACGCCAGCATGCGCTGAATATCGTGCAGGGAAAGCACGTCGGGCATTTTGCGGTTCAGCCGCGGACTTTCGAGCATTTCCGTCGGATCTTCATCCAGCATATCTTCTACCAGCAGGAATTTGTAAAATGCACGTAAACCGGAAATCAGCCGTGCCTGCGAACTGGCTTCCAGTCCCAGCCGGTTGACCCAGAGAATGAATTGTTCCAGATCGGTACGGCGAACGGCAAGCGGCCCCAGGGTCGATTGCTCCAGTTCCAGGTACTGCACGAATTTCTGTACGTCGTTCAGGTACGCCTCCAGGGTGTTGGGGCTGAGCGAGCGCTCGTAGAGCAGGTACGCGCGGAATTGCTGGATGGCAGTGGGCCAGGTCATTTTTTATGGCAAGGTACGACGTATCACCGAACCCCAGTTCGGTGCACAAGGCAAATGCCATGCACTGAACTGGGGTTCGGTACCGGGGCCTGTCTTTTTCACCGAACTGGGGTTCGGTGGTACGTCAATCCTTTAACCGCAATATCTTGATCTCCACCCGCTGGTTCGTACGCCGGCCTTCCGGAGAAGTATTCGGTACCAGTGGCAGGCGTTTGCCGTAACCTTTATACACGACGCGTTTCGGATCGATACCTTTGGCAAACAGGTAATCCGCTACGGTTTTGGCGCGGGCGGTAGAGAGTTTGTCTGCAAATTCGTCGGGCGGCACATTGTTCGTGTGGCCGCCGATTTCGATCACAACGGCGCCGTGTTCACTCATGAAGTCGTACAATTCGTCGAGCATGGGAAGCGATTCCGGTTTCATGCTGGCGCTGTCGGTATCGAAATTTAGCAGGCGCATCCGGATCGTCTGACCACTTTCGAGGTTGCCGGTGAGCTCGGGCAGGATACGTTTTTCCGTTTCAAAATCAATTTTCTGCGTGCAGCCGTTGGCATCGGTCACAACGACGCTGTGCTTGCCGAGCGGCAGTTTGGGCGCCGACAATCCCGTTTGTTTGGTATCCCAAAGGATGCTGTATTTCGGTGTGCCGCCTTTTACCGTAATCTCGGCTTTACCGTCGCTGCTGCGATCAGTGGTGGCGCCGATATTCCGCAGGAGGGTCACTTCCAGTGCGGAAGGCGCTTTTACTTCCACAGTGGCTGTTTGCGATGTGCCTTTGGCATCTGTAACGGTCAACTCATAGGTGCCGCCCTCGACGCCGGCAGGTTGGGCGCCGCTCAGGGCCGGGTTGCTCCAGTTAAAGGTAAACGGAGTTTTACCACCGCTCACCTGCACGTTGAGGGTCGCTTTTTCACCGGCGCATTTAATGGCCGTTTTTTCTGAAACTTTTACCGTCAGCGGCTGGATGTTTTCGGAAATCTGGACAGTCACGCTGTTGTAGCAGCCGTTCGCATCCGTAACAGTGACTGCGTGCTGGCCCGGGCCGAGTTTAACG
>JAKQJD010000277.1 GCA_029561355.1 Bacteroidota bacterium
GCCTGCAACGTCAAATTATTTGTCGAGCCCACCCGCACAATCTTGTAATTCTTCCCGTACACCGGCGCATAACTGTCCCACACCCACGAACCCGAAGGCTGCTCGTAAATCGACAATGAATTAGTGCCTGTCAGAGCCGGCACCGACATGGTTTCACCCGCTTTGATGGTGTGGTTAATTCCTGCCAACTGGAAAGTCACGTTGGAATTATATCCTGTGGCGGCATGCCGGATACGCATACGTTGGGAAGAGTACATGAGGCCGATAAACGACTTGTCGGCGCTG
Organism: Bacteroidota bacterium; assembly: GCA_029561355.1. Classification (GTDB taxonomy): domain Bacteria; phylum Bacteroidota; class Bacteroidia; order Chitinophagales; family Saprospiraceae; genus M3007. Next base: position 286 of record JAKQJD010000277.1, read on the forward strand.
GAAAGTTGTGTATTCCAGCCGATAGAAAATCCGGTGGTGGTGAGGCTGGCGGGAACCGGATACTCCATAATGGAAGAAGCATCGAAACCGGTGTATTGCGTGGATTCCGCCGTGTTTTTGTTCAGCACCTGCTCGTCCACTTCCGCGCGGGTCCAGTCCTGCTGAGCGTAATAATTGTACACGGCGCTGGTGTTCCAGGGAATAGACGCGGCGGGCTGCTGGTGTTCGTGGCGCAGGCCCAGCACATGGCCGAATTCGTGCAGGGCCACCCGGCGGATTTCCGTAGCGGCCGTCTGGTCGGTCAGTTGCAGGCTCATGGTTTCGTCGCAGGCATCTATACTTGCGTTGTCGGTACCGATGTACGACCAGTGGCCGTCCTCGCCGAACAGCACCCGCACTTCGGAAGCACCCGAACTGACCTGTGAAAAATGAATATTGGCGTAGTTTTCCCATTCTTTTGCCCAGGAAAACACCTTTTGTTGCAGCGAAGCGCTGCCGTTTATAAACCGAACGCGAATGGTGGCGCCCGGCGTCCAGAAACGGTTTTTCAAACCCGATGCACGTTCCTCCAGGCCGGCTTCCACCGCAGGCGCTTCCTTAGCCAGGCAGACATTGGTTTGCAGATCGGCAATTTGGTCCGCCGTAAAATATTGGAGTAGTTGCGTATGCTTTAATTGCTGTGCGGCATCGGCTTCCGCCAGGTGGGCGGTAAGCGAGGGGCATTCTTCCGTCGAAACCGTGGCAACTTCCGTTCCGGCGTTTTCGGAGGGCGTAATTTCTTTCTGGCAGGCAGAAAAAGTCAATAAACCGGCAAAAGCAGTGAGCAATAAAGGAAAACGCAGCGTGGGCATAGGCGATGTTTATAAATGAAACCGCTATAACGCTGCATCGTATCTGCCCTTTGTTCTTAAGGTCAATTTTGAGATTTCCTTAAGAAAAAAAAGAAAGAGTGCCGGCGGGAGACGATGTCTCCAATCAGCACTCTGTTCAATAAATAGTGGAGGTTGGCGTAAAAACCAACTTCTATATATAGAATGGTATTCGGTTGACAGTGAGGCGGTTATAAGCCTTTCCCGTTTTACCTACCGCTTATTTTCATGGTTAAAAAAGGAGAGCGTTCAAGAATGCAAGTATGATTTACATATTTGATGAACATCAGATTTATAAAAATATACTGCACTTTGAACACTCTCTCAAATCTTTGGAAAACTATCATTCCGGTTATGGATGGCCTGGGGGTTAGTGTGGAGTGTTTCGGTGTTTCACATGCCTTTTATTTGAAAACCGCATGCCAGGCCGAGAAGGGGATACTTTACCACAATTCCAGAATTTTTGAGGGAAAAACTGGGGAAAAACAGTACCGCAATCTGTGGGAAACAGGCTTATTTGGCATGCCTGAAATCGTTTTCCGTTCAAGCCAAAGCCGCCGTTGCCGGCACAACGCTATGGCTATGGTGCAAGTTTTCCTTCAGCGGTTTGCCCGTTCTGCCGGATAGTACGGCCCTGATTTCTGCTTGTATAAAATGGATAAAACCGTTGCACCTTCCAGAAGTGCAGTGGTACGGTTTCAGGGACGAGGTTTGAGTTTCCAGCGCTTCCTGGGCGTCTTTGATCACGTCGGCCTGAAACGCCAGCGGCAGGGTAGATTGCAGCAGGTTGGTGCGGTACAGCAGGCAGGTGCCCGGCTGCTCGTCGCGTTCGAGCGAAAAAAGGCTTACCAGCACCGTATCCTGCTGCACACTGATCACCTGGCGCAGCAGTTCGATGGGGTTGTGTATTTTATAGGATTGAATCGGTTCGAACAGGACGCGGATGATGCCGCTGCACCCCATTTGGATACCGAATCCGGCATCGTCGTGATCGCTGGTATCATAGGTAACCAGTTTGTTTTGTTGCTTTAAAATAGCGGGAAGCGCTTTTTTCAGCGCATTGCCTTTGAGAAATCCGCCGCTAACCGAGCCGGTTAGTTGTCCGTCTTCCGTTATGAGCATACGGGCTCCAGGGCATCGGCTGGACGCCCCCTCTACCTGTACTACCGTAGCCAGCGCGGCTCTTTTCCCTTCTTTTTGTGCTTGTGCAAAAGCGTTGAGGATATTTCTGATCTCTTTCACTGGTTAAAAATTAACTTGGTTAGAACGCTGTGTTTCATTGGTCCGCATTCCGATCGTCAGAGCAGTTGATCGAAATGAATGGGGAAATTATTCACCCTTTTACCTGTGGCGTGATAAATGGCGTTGGCAATGGCCGGCGGCATGGCAACGAGGCCGATTTCGCCGATGCCCTTGCTGCCGAGGGCATTAATAACAGTATCGTTTTCTTCTACAAAAAGTACGTCCAGATCGTGTACATCGGCATGCACTGGAATATGATATTCCGCCAGATTGGGGTTGATGTAACGCCCGTAGCGGTGGTCGGCAATCGTTTCCTCCCGCAACGCTTTGCTGATGCTCCATACCATACCGCCGAGAATCTGGCTTCGGGCCGTTTTGGGATTGACGATGTTGCCTGCTGCAACGGCCGTGAGGGCGCGGGTCACATTGATAACGCCCAGCTCTTCGTCCACTTCCACTTCAACAAAAGCGGCGCTGTGGGTGGCACGGGAGTATTTTTTCAATTTCAGCACATTGGGCACCGACATTTTTGTTACCCGGATGGCTTTGTTTTTTTCACTGGCTGCTACAGCATCCAGGGCCATAAAAACCGAACGATCGCTTTTTAATACGACATTTCCGCTGCTGAAATGTACAGCTTCCAGTCTGGTATTTTCAAATGGTGAGCCGGGTATTTTTTTCGCTTTTTTGAATATCTTTTTACGCAATGCCTCTACCGCCGCCTTTACGGCCGAGCCCACGCTGGATACGGTGAACGAACCGCCCTGAATCGGTGCAAAAGGCATTTTGCTGTCGCCGTAGGAAAAAGTAACGGCGTCGAGGGGCAGGCCCATGGCATCGGCAGCAATTTGCGTCATTACCGTCAGGGTTCCTGTACCGATATCGGTAACAGAACTGCTCACCAGCAACCTGCCGTCGGCAGTCAGTGTTGCTTCCGCACGGGCGGGCAGACAGTTGGCTTCCCAGATACCGGTAGCCATTCCGTACCCCACCAGTTTGTTTCCCCGGCGCATGCTGCGCGGCTGCGGCTGCCGGGCCGACCAGCCGAATTTTTCGGCGCCCCGCAGGTAGCATTGCCGGAGTTCCTTGCTGGAATAAGGTCGATTCAGGCTTTCGTCTGTTTCACTGTAATTCAGGAGGCGAAGTTCTAGCGGGTCCATGTGCAGCTGGTAAGCCAGTTCGTCCATGGTGCTTTCAATGGCATGCAGGCCGGTACTGCCCCCGGGCGCCCGCATGTCGAGCGGGGTGTACACGTCGAGCGGCACGAGCAGGTAATCCATTTTTGTATTGGCCGCCGGATACAGCATATGGGACCAGTTGACGACCACTTCGGTATAGTCCTCGAACCGCGAGGTTTCGGCGATGGCTCCGTGGTTTAGGGCATTCACTTTCCCGTTCGCATCGGCGCCGAAACGGGTATACTGGATAGTAGGAGGCCGGTGCCCGAAGGAAAACATCTGCTTGCGGTCGAGTGTGACGCGCACCGAACGTTTTAACTCCAGCGCCGCCATGACGGAAAGAAACAACTGATACTGCGGTCGCAAACCGGAACCGAAAGCGCCGCCGACATAAGGTGAAATCACCCGCACGTTTTTATAATGCAGACCGAACACATTACCGACATACAACTGGGAGTTGATGGCTCCCTGCGTTTTATCATAAATGGTCAGTTTGCCTGCTCCTTCGTAAATGGTGGTAGTGGCAAATAATTCCAGGGGGTTGTGGTGTTCTGTGCCGTGGGAAAAAGCAAGCGCTGCCTTTGCCGCCGAGGCATTATAAACCGCTTCAAAATCTCCTTTCGAACGCGGCGGAGGCGGTTTAAGAAATGTGGCGATGCCGACTTTCGGCGGCCTGGCCGCTTCCAGGTTTTTAGAAAGATCGGTTGAAAAGGGTTCGGGCTCACAAATCACTTCAACGAGAGATGCCGCATAACGCGCCAGTTCGAAGGTTTCGGCTACCACCAGCGCCACAGGCTGACCGTTGTATTTGATCTGTGCATCGTGCAAGGGGCGGAACGGAGCGCCGGGCGGCATATCCATATCTGCGTACTGAATATCGAACCATGCCAGACGCGGCCGGTTTTCATGCGTAAATACGGCTGCAACGCCCGGCAGAGCAGTCGCACGGCTTACATCGATAGAAAGGATTGTACCGCGGGTGACGGTGCTGTTCACCACATAGCCGTACAACAGATCCGGCGCCTGGTAATCACCGGCATATTTGGCAGCGCCGGTTACCTTGGCGCGGCCTTCCAGCCGGCTGACCGGTTGTCCTGTTAAAGGTGGTGTGAGCATGAGATTACAGGTTTTCGAATGATGGCGGCTGGGCGCCGGGAAGGTGTGTTTCGGGGTGCAGCGCCATTTTTCCGGCCCTCACGATGGCTTTTTTGGCCAGCTCTATTTTAAAACCGTTGTGTTCGAAGGCCTGGGCTCCCTGTAGGATCAGATCGGCGGCAGCGGCAAAATTGCCCGGTGTTGCCTCCCTGCCCTGTAAAAAATCTTCCGCATCCGGCACCCGCCACGGCTTGTGCGCTACCCCACCCAGCGCGATGCGCGCTTCCCGGATGCATTCCCCATCCATTTCCAGTGCCAGAGCCACGGATACCAGTGCAAATGCATAGGAATTGCGGTCGCGCAGTTTCAGGTAAGCGTAGTTTCGGGAGAAACCTTCCGGCGGCAGGCAAATGGCAGTAATTATTTCGCCGGCTTCCAAGTTGTTGTCCAGGTGCGGCGTACGGCCCGGCAACCGGTGAAATTCGGAAAAAGGGATATGCCTTTGTCCCGACGGGCCTTCCACTTCCACCACTGCACCGAGCGCAGCCAGGGCCACGCACATATCGGAAGGAAAAACAGCAATGCACTCGGAACTCGTACCCAGAATAGCCATCATACGGTTATAACCGTTTAAAGCGGGGCATCCGCTGCCCGGCTCGCGTTTATTGCAGGGCATGGCGGGGTCATAAAAATAATAACAGCGCGTCCGTTGCAGCAAATTACCGCCGTTGGTGGCCATATTCCGAATTTGTGCCGATGCGCCGGCCAAAATAGCCTCCGAGAGTAAAGGATATTTTTTTTCGACCAGGGGGTGATAGGCCGTATCGGCATTGGTCATGAACGCGCTCAAACGCAGGCATCCGTCTGCCATTTGTTCGGCGTCCGGGAATACCTCCACGTGATTCACGTCTACCAGCACGTCCGCACGTTCAATGTTGTATTTCAGCAAATCGATCAGGTTGGTACCGCCTGCTACATACTTTGCAGCGCTATCCACACGGATGCCGTCGATGGCTTCTTCGATGCTGTTTGCGCGGGTGTAAAAAAAGTTATGCATTGGTACCTCCGTCTTTTACAGCCATGATCGCATCGATGATGTTCGTATTGGCGCCGCAACGGCAAAGGTTGCCGCTCATCAGTTCTTTTACTTCCGCTCTCGTCCGGGCTTTGCCTTCCTGCATCATACCGATGGCGCTGCAAATTTGCCCGGGGGTACAGTAACCGCATTGAAACGCATCATGATCGATGAATGCCTGTTGAAGCGGATGAAGTTGATCGCTTTCCGCGACGCCTTCAATTGTGGTTATTTCGGATCCGCTTTTCATGACAGCCAGTGTAAGGCAACTCAGAATCCGTTTACCGTCGCACAACACCGTACAGGCCCCGCACTGGCCGTGGTCGCATCCTTTTTTAACGCCGGTCAGGTCCAGCGCATCCCGAAGTGCGTCGAGCAAACTTACCCAGGGCAAAACCTGAACAGAGGTTTGAATGCGGTTGACGGTAAATGTGACGGTTGAAGGTGCGATATGTTCCGGAGCGGAAAGGCGAATTTCTGGATTGATTGTTTCCATACTTGTATGGCGGGAAATGATAAGCATTAGGCAATGTAGCGAGCGGTTTTTCTAAAAAATTATGCCCGGCCGAAAGGGGTATGCTTTGCCTCATTTGCTCCTCCGTTTTGGGCAAAATGGGGAAGGTGAAGGGCAAACTTCCTGCGCATTCCATATGCAATGCTCCCAGAAATGCCTTAGAGCATGTTGAGTTTTTCATTGCCGGGCTGCAAACGAAAAATTTTATTCAGCCTTCGTTAAATTTTTCGCCGGATTGCCCGCATCCGACTGCAAAATTTGCCTTGCCTGAAATAAAATTTTTCTGTTTTCGCCTCAGCATGAAAAACTCAACATGCTCTAAAGCGCCTACCTTTGTATTTATCATACGCCGAATATGAAAGTCGTGATCCCTGTTGCAGGCGCCGGAATGCGTCTACGCCCCCATACTTATACCCAGCCCAAGCCCCTGATGCCGGTGGCAGGCAAACCTATTATCCGGTTCATTGTCGATAAACTGGTGGAGGCAGGCCTCACCGATTTCGTTTTCGTAATCGGTTACCTGGGTGAAAAAATCCGCGATTTTATCGAAGAAACTTACCCCGACCTGCAAACGGAATTCGTGTACCAGGAGGACCGGGAAGGCTCTGCCCACGCTATCATTACTGCGCGGGAAGCGATTGAAGACGAAGATGAGATCATTATCGCATTCGGCGATACGATCTTCGACGTCGACCTGCACCAGTTTCTGGAATGCCCGCATTCGTGCATCGGCGTAAAAAAAGTGATGGACCCGCGCGAATTCGGGGTAGCCGACCTCGATTCCAGTGACATGGTGATCCGTATGGTCGAAAAACCCCGTATTCCAAAGTCGAATATGGCAATCGTAGGGCTTTACAAGGTAAAAGAGGTGTCGGCGCTGCTCAAATCGATCGATTACATGATGCAAAACGATCTGCGTACGGTAGGCGAATTCCAGCTCACCGATGCCCTGCAACGCCTGATCGAACAGGATATCCCGTTTCAGGCCATTACCGTGCAAAACTGGTTCGACTGCGGCCGCAAGGAAGTGCTGCTGGAAACCAACGCTATGCTGCTGAGCCAGCGCGGTTACGCCAGCGACATGTTCAAACTCCCCGAATTCGAAAATGTGATCTTTATTCATCCGGTGGCCATCGGCGCCAACTGCCAGATAGCCAACAGTATTATCGGGCCCCACGTTTCCATCGGCGACAATGCCAATATCCAGTTGTCGATCGTTCAGGACAGCATTATCGGCAATTTCACGTCTCTGGACGAAGTGGTACTCAAACATTCCGTCATCGGGAGCGATACGAGCATTCGGGGTATTAATCTGAGCCTGAACATCGGCGACAACACGGAAATTGATTTTCATTGACGAAACCGGAATAATTTACCCTTTATATCTGCGTTTCTGGTTTTTTCTGATAATTTTTTTTGGCTGATGGGCTTCAGGAACCTGGCAAGTCATCCGATAACTTAAAGTCATCGGATGACTTGCCAGGTTCCTGAAGCCCATCAGCCAAAAAAATTCATTTCCCAAACAACCTTTTTCGTAAAATTTGCGCCTTTGAAGACGGTCGCACAGGTCCGCGCGCACTTTTCACCGAAAAGAAGGCCGTCATTTAAAATCACTCAAATCATTCATGGTTCCTCATATCAATCAGGCGAATCAAAGTCGTAGGATGAAAAATTTCTGGAAAATATCGGCAGTACTGTTTGCCGTGCTGCTGGCAGGATGCGTTACGCAAAAAAAGAAGGGCGCCGAACCCGGCTGGTTCAAAAAAGGCTATCACAACGTCACTTCCAGGTACAATTACTGGTTCAATGCCGACGAATTGTTCCGCCTCACGGAAGTCAAACTGGCCGCCGAACACAAGGATAATTACAACCAGATCCTGGACGTATACCCTTCCGCCGCTACCGATCCGCAGTCGGCACGTGGCGACCTGGACAATGTCATCGTGAAAGCCTCCAAAGGGATCGCCCTGCACCGCGTCAGCGACTGGGCCGACGACTGCTACACCCTCATCGGGCAGTCGCAATTCCTGAAACGCGATTACGAAACGGCAGAATCCACCTTCAAATGGATCAAGGACGAATATGACCCCAAGAAAAAGAACAAGAGCAAACTGAAGTCGACCAAGAAAAAAGAGGTCAAGAAGAAACTGACCAAACGGCAAAAGAAAAAAGCCGCCAAAAAGAAGAAAAAAGAGCGCGAAAAGAAAAAAAAGGAAGCCGCCAAAGCCAAAAAAGCGGGCAAAAAGGTTCCTGCAAGTACTACCACTGCACCCGTAAAACCTGCGGAAGTGCCTAAAAAAGACGTGGAAGAACTGACCCTGACCGCCGCAAATCCGTATACCAAAGGCATGGAACGCACCTCCGCTTTCCCGATCGCCATGGTATGGTACGGCCGTACGCTCACAGAACGCGATAAATACGAGGAAGCGGAATTCCTGTTCCGCGAACTGGAAGAAGACCGCTTTTTCCCGGAAACATTCCACGACGAACTTTACACCGCCGAAGCCAACCTGTGGATCAAACAAAAGCGCTACGACAAAGCCATCGAACCGCTTTCCAAAGCCATCGATCGCACGAAGAAAAAAGCGATGCGCGCCCGCCTGGCCTACATCCTCGCTCAGTTGTACGAACGCGCCGGCCAAAGTGACGGCGCCTATGCCGCGCTCGAAACGGTGCTGAACAGCGCGCCGAACTACGAAATGGAATTCAATGCCCGCCTGCGCCAGATTCAGGCCGGCTGGACGAATGGAAAGATCGTCAGCGCCGATGCCAACAAGAGCCTCGAACGCATGATCAAGGACGCCAAAAACCTGGAGTACCGCGACCAGATCTATTACACCATGGCCGATATCGCGCTGAAAGACGGCCTCAAAAAGGACGCTATCACGTACCTGCGCCAGTCGCTCGATTTCAACCAGGGTAATACGGTGCAAAAAGCCGAATCATACCTTAAACTGGCCAATCTGTACTTCGAATCCGAGAATTTCGTGCAGGCCAAAAACTACTTTGACAGCACCCTGACGGTGTTGCCGGCGACGGACGAGCGTTTCAAAACGGTGAGCGACTACGCCACCAACCTCAAGGATATCGCCCGCCTGATTACCACCATTGCCGCCAACGACAGTATCGTGCGCATCTACCGCATGTCGGACGTGGAACGCAAGGAATTTGGTAAAAAACTCAAAAAACAACGCCAGGAAGAGGCCGATGCCGCTGCCAAAGCACAAGCCGCCAAAGCGACCGCCGCTATCGCCGGCACCTCCAAAGCGCCGACACCCGTGGCCGGCTCCAAACCCAGCACGTTCTACTTCTACAACGAGTCTTTCCTGAAAAAAGGCCGCAAGGACTTCAACCGCACCTGGGGCGAACGAAAACTCGAAGACAACTGGCGCAGAAGCAACCGGCCCAATACCGGTGTTCCGGGTGATGAGGTCGCTTCCGGCGACAGTACGCAGAACAATGCCGTCAGCGATGCCGAACTGACCGATATGTTCAAAAACATACCGACCAGCGAAGCCGAACTCAGCGTACTGCACCTCTCCACGTACGAAGCCATGTACCAACTGGGTACACTTTTCCGCGACCGCCTGCAAAACAACGAGCGCAGCACTTCTACGCTCGAAGAAATGCAGACCCGCTACCCCGAAACGGAACGCTACGAAAAGGAAACCTGGTATTACTGCTACCTCGGGTTCAGCGACCTGAAAAACGCGCCGCGCGCCCAGTATTACCTCGACAAACTGGTCAAAAAATACCCGAACAGCTCGTACGCCCGCGCCCTCACCGACCCCAATTTCCGGAATTCAACCAAGGAAAAAGAGGCCGAACTCAACAAATATTACGAGCAGACGTACACCACGTTCACATCCGGTAACTACCAGGACGCTTACGACCGCTGCATCGAGGCGCCTAAAAAATACGGCTCCCAGAACCCGCTCATGGCCAAATTCGCCCTGCTGAGCGCCCTGTGCACCGGCAACCTGCAAGGAAATGAAGCCTACTGCAAAGCCTTGCAGGAAGTGATCGCCCGCTACCCCGACAGCCCGGAATCGACCCGCGCCAAGGAAATCGCCCGCGTGATCAGTTGCAAGGGCTTCGAAGTGGCCGAAACGCCGAAAAAAACGGACAAGGCGCCCATCGACGACGCCTTCACCCGCGAAGACGACAAACTCCACTATTTCCTCATCGCCATCACCGGCGACGTGCGCGTGGAGGACATCAAGGCATCTATTTCGGATTACAACCGCGAAAACCACAAACTGGAACAACTGCGTATTTCCAATATTTTCCTGGGCACGGATACGAACGAACCGATCATCGTGATCCGCAAATTCGATAGCCGCGAACAGGCCATGCGCTTCTACACTGAAGTAAGCAAAGAGAAAAGTTTTCTGGGTGAAACGGACAAGAAAACCTATAAAAAAGAGTTTTTCGCCATCACGCAGGAAAACTACCGCCGCGTGCTGAAAAACAAGACGCTGAGCGGGTACCGGGAGTTTTTTGGGGAGAACTATTTGAAGTGATTTATGATTTCAGATTACATGACGTAAGATTTAAGATCGACCGCGATGCCCTCTTAAATCTTACGTCATGTAATCTGAAATCATGTAATCCATCCGTTTGGTCTCCCAATACGTTCCCGATATATCCATCCCCGTCTCGCATACCCTCCAATACGTCATCTTCATCTCCTTCTGCGTCTTTTTGAGGGTCAAATACATCTTTTATAGCGTACAATACGTTCCCTTGACCGTCTAATACGTCCGTCATGTATTCAGATAGGTTGCTGATGTATTCCAATAGGTAGCACACGTATTAGAATACGTTCGGGACGCATTCTAATGCATCGGGGACGTATCAGGATAGGTATCATGACCTATCTGGATACGTGACGGACGTATTTGACGGTCAAGGGAACGTATTCGGCGGTATGGAAGACCTGAAAATATCCATAATACTAGTTTCATTCCCGTAGCGATCCATTTCATTTCAACATCTTTACAAAAAACCATTTTCTCATGAATTACCGCCAAACCCTGCAATGTCTCCCGCATTCCATCGTTTTTTAACCCAAAAATCAAATTATGCGTACGCTGCTCGTCCTTTTTTTACTTTGTTGCCTTACCACCGTTGCTTTTTCCCAGAACTACCACACCGCAAAAACGACCACTGAAAAAGCCCTGGAAGCCTTCCGCGAAGGCCAGTCGTACATGCAGCAACAGGAATCGGCCATTGCACTGGGCTATTTTGAAAAAGCGCTGAAAGCCGACGCTACTTTTATTGAAGCCAAACTGGCGCTTGCGGAAACGTATGAGGAACTACGCGATTTTTTCAAAGCCGAGCGCGCCTATGAGGAAGCCATTGCCCTGAGCAGCGACTTCTCACCCGTAGCCTACTTTTTTCTGGCGCAGGTGGAATGGCAAAACGACAAGTTCGACGAATGTGCGCAGCACCTGGCCGCATACCTGAAAACGGATCCTACCAATCCAAAAAATAAAAACAAGGCCGAAAGGCTGCTGATCAACGCCCGTTTTGCGGCCGAAGCGGTGAAAAAACCGGTGCCGTTCGTGCTCCGCAACACCGGCGCAGGCATCAATACCAAGGCCGACGAGTATTTCCCTTCCCTCACCGCCGACGGTCAGACGCTCATCTTTACCCGCAACGAATTCAACGACGAGAACTTTTACAGCAGTACCCGGAAAGACACCACCTGGCAAACCGCCACTGCCCTCGAAGGCGTAAATACCCGCGACAACGAAGGCGCACAGAGTATCAGTCCCGACGGCTCCTGGCTCGTTTTTACCGCCTGCAACCGACAGGACGACGGCTCGCAGGGCAGTTGCGATTTGTACTGGTCGCAACTGAAAAACAAGGCCTGGACGGCTGCCGTACCCTTCAGCGCTACCATCAACTCTTCCGAATGGGATTCGCAGCCCACCATCAGCGCCGATAGCAAAACAATCATTTTCAGCAGCCGGCGCCCCGGCGGCCGCGGCAAGGAGGACATCTGGATAACTGTGCGGCAGGCCGGCGGCAAGTGGAGCAAACCTCAAAACCTCGGCCCGGGTATCAACACCGGCGGCGTGGAACAAACGCCGTTCCTGCATCCCGACGGACAAACGATGTACTTCGCTTCCGACAGCCTGCCGGGCATGGGCGGACTCGACCTTTTCGTGGTGCGCCGTACTTCCGACAGCACCTGGGGCGCCCCGCAAAACCTGGGCTACCCTATCAATACCAAAGCGAATGAAGTGGCGCTCACGGTCAGCCTAGACGGCAAAACGGCCTACTACGCCACCAACCGGGCCGGCGGGAAAGGCGGACTCGATATTTACAGTTTCGACCTCCCCGCAGCAGCGCGTCCGCAACCGGTTACCTATGTGCGTGCGCTGGTGCGCGATGCACAAACCAACCAGCCACTGGTAGCCAAAATCGAGTTCAACGACCTCGCCAACGGGCGTTCTTTCCTGTCCGCCAGCACCAAATCCGACGGTTCCTTCCTGGTGTGCCTGCCCGCCGGGAAATCTTACAGCTTGTATGTGAACAAGGAAAAATACCTGTTCCATTCCGAAAATTTCAACCTGACGGAAACAGCCACGGTGGAAAAACCCTTTTTGCTGGATATCGAACTGGAACCGATCTCGCTGGATTCGACCGGGCATATGACCGGCAAACCGATTGTGCTGCGCAACGTGTTTTTCGAAACGGGTTCCGCATCTCTTCGCTCCGAATCCACGGCCGAACTCGACCGCCTGCTCGATCTGCTGCACAACAATGCCAACCTGCGCATTCAGATCAACGGCCATACCGACAACGTGGGCAGCGACGCTTCCAACCAGCAACTTTCGGAAGCCCGCGCCAAAGCCGTGTACGATTATCTCTGCACCAAAGGTTTGTCGCCCAACCGCCTGAAATACAAGGGTTTCGGCGAAACGAAGCCTATCGACAGTAACGAAACCAACGAAGGCAGAACGAGCAATCGGCGCACGGAATTCATTGTCTGGTAAAATTGGTGTTTAGGGTGTGGTGTTTTGTGTTTGGGGCGCATTGCCCTTGGCCTTATTGATAATGGCGGCCAAGGGCAACGCGCCCCAAACACAAAACACCACACCCCAAACACATAAAAAAAAGGGTGAACGTTATTCCGTTCACCCCGATATGGAGACGTCCGCGCTTATATCGGGCGGACGGAAGGACGGCAGGCCCCTCGAGGAGGCATCTACCGTTTTCTTGCAGGTAGCACGGCTTTTCAGACCGCGCTACCACTGTAAGTGTAAGCCAAATTACCTGCAAATCCAGGATTATCCACCCTGATAACTAATAACAGATAACCAATAACCACTCACAACTTCACCAATTTTCGGGCCAAACCCGCTCCGTTCCGGTCGCGCAGCGTCAGAAAATAAACACCCGGTTCCCAGTGATGGTCGGTGATCTCGAGCGTTTGTTCGCCGCCGGGAAGGTTGTCGAACAACTGGCTATCAATCCGTTTGCCATTCACGTCGCTGATTTCGAGGCGCACGTCGCTGCTTTCTTCCAGGGTAAAATTCATACGCACAACATCGTCCGTTGCAGGATTGGGCCATACCACAACGTCGCTGAGCAGACCGGCCACCTCACGCGTCGGCGTCGGGTTCAGGCCTTCCGGCAAATCGATGTGCTGATCGAGGTACAGGCGGTATTCGCCGCGGCCGAATGACAGTGAAAGAGCGCTGCCGGCAGGTACCGTGAGGGTGTCGCCGGTGTAGTATTCGAACCATTGTCCCGAATTCGGGAACGTGACGGTGGTCGCCAGTCCGCTGCCGCTCACGTTTGCTACCACGAATACGTCGAGGTCGGAGCCGTTGAGTCGGATGGTGCGCAGTGAGCCGCCGCCGAGGCTGAGTTGGAAATCAGTGGTTTCGAATACGTCGTGGTTTTTGCGCAGGTTGAGCAGGGCAGCCACCACGTCGTGCAGGCGGCGGCGGTACGGGTCGTCGAGGTAGTCCCAGCGGATGGGTTTGGGAGAGGTGCGGCAACCTTCGCTGACGGAGCCGTTTTCGCAATAGTTGATCGGGAAATCATAACCCATTTCCCCGAATTGCCAAAGCATTTTCGGGCCGGGAACGGTGTAAAGCAGGTTGCTCACCAGTTCGAGGCGACGCATACCGGTGGGCAGTGATTTTACATTGTAATTGGCAGTTGTGCTGCCGTTTACCTTGCATTCGTATGCTATTCGCTGTTCGTCGTGGCTTTCCATGTAACCCACCAGATGCGGCACCGACCAGCCGCGCTGCACGTACGAAACGCCCGCCAGGCTGGTACCCACGCCGGCCGAATAAGCCAGCGCTACTTCCTTGTAAGCGCCCCACATATTGCCCCACAGCATCATGCCCTGACCATATTCTGCCAGTACCTTTTCTTCGGAGTTGTCGGCGAAATGTTCCAGTATGACATAGGTTTCCGGGTCAATACTCCAGATAAAATCAGCGTAATTTTTCCAGATGGCAATGCGCGTAGCATCATAAGCACCCCATGCGCCTACGTTTCCGAGGGTATTTTTTTGTGTAAATCCTTTGGACAGGTCGAAACGGAAACCATCGATATGAAATTCCTGCAGCCAGTATTTGACGCAGTTTTTCATGTAGGTTTTGGTGGCCTGGCTTTCGTGATTGAAGTCGTTAAACACGTTGAAATCGTGTGTAGCCGTCGGGTTCAGCCACGGGTTATTGGCAGCAGGACGGTTGTTGGTAGCATCCCAGTATAATTGTGCCAGGGGGCTGGCGCCGGTGGCCTGGTTAAAAACCGCGTCAAGAATCACCGCGATGCCGCGCTGGTGACAGGCGTCGATCACCGTTTTAAAGGCCTCGGCTGTGCCGTAGTATTTGTCGAGCGCCTTGTGGAAAGAAGGTCCGTATCCCCAGTTGATATTGCCGTCGAATTCATTGACAGGCATCAGTTCGATGGCTGTAATACCCAGATTTTGCAGGTAATCCAGCGTATCGAGCAAGGTCTGGTAATCGTGGCGGGCCAGAAAATCGCGCATCAGCAATTCGTACACCACCAGTTCGTTTTTGGCCGGGCGCACGTAGTCGGTGGCTTGCCAGTTGAAAGGCGCCTGGGCCGTTTGCAGCACCGAAACGATTCCTGTGGTAAAACCTGTCGGGTAAGCGGGCAGGTCCGGATAAGTTACTTCGGGAATGTAGGGATCGTTATTGGGGTCGAGTATGAGGGTGCTCAGCGGGTCGGCAATTTTCAGGGAGCCGTCTACAAGATATTGATAACGAACAATTTGTCCGGCAGTGAGGCCGCCAAGTTCCAGCCACCAGGTATTTCCGTCCAGGCTTTGCCGCATTTGATACGTCGGATCGGGCAGCCAGTTACTGAAATCGCCGACGGCAAAAACCACCTGCTTTTCAGGTGCATACAACACGAGCCGGACGGTGGTATCATCCACATAATTGATGCCCCATTCGCTTCCGGCGGGCGGGTCCTGGGCAGGAAGGTCGGCCGGAATGACGTAGGTAAAAACGGCCGTATCCTGTTCCGTTGCGGTGGCTGCCACAAACCGGATGGTATGCAGCCCCACACCCGAAGCCGTCAGCGTCGTTTCCAGAAGATCATCTTCCAGCGTGGTTATTTGTGTGCCATTGTCGTACAACGTCAGCATTCCGATTTTCGAAGCGGCGGCCTGCACGGGAATTTGTGCGCCTTCGCTCACGACCATCGAAGCAACGCCGGGTTGAAGAAACACCGTTTGCAGCGGCGCATTGTCAGGATAAACATTGTAATAAATATCCGAGCCGTCGGCAGCGCGGCCGACGATAGAGCCCGACTGATTGCGAAAAACGAAGGCCAGTTTCAGCACCGTTTCACCGGGCTGGATATTAAAAAAATCATTTATAACGATGGTTTTTTTCCAGATATTAGGAGCCACATTCTGCATGGTGCCCACCGGATCGGCAATTCCCCAGGTGGTGGGAACATGCTGCCAGTCGGTCAGAGACGTGCTGGCACTCGTAATCACACCCATATGCGCATACACCGGAGAAACACCCGTGAGCGCCGCATTGCCCTGTGTGGCGTTGTAGAAAATCGTTACCGTTCCCGATTGGGTGGGGAAAACGGGATCGCAGGTGACCTGTGCCACCAGATGCAAACTCGCTAACAAAATCGGCAAGAGGAATAGTTTTTTCATACCTGTTGAGTGGGAAATGAGAAAATATAAAATCCTATCCCACCCAAACGGGCGAAATAGGATAGGGTAAAGGTGTGTTTCATCGCAAAGAAACGTATAAATTCGCAGATGCAACTCTCTTTCGAACCGCTTTTACTGGAATTAAAACACCCTTTCCGACTCGCTACCGGCATGCGTACACACACCAACGATATGCTGGTTCGTATCAGCCTGAACGGCCTGACGGGATATGGGGAATCGGCCATGCCGCCTTATTACGGCGAAACACACCAGAGCGCCGCCGCTTTTTTCGAACTGGCTGCCCGTCAACTTCAATCGTACCATCAGCCGCTGTCCGCAACAACCATTGCGACGATCATGCAGGAAATCGACGGCCTGGCGCCTGGCAACAATGCCGCCAAAGCCGCCGTCGATATTGCCCTGCACGATTTGTGGGGAAAAATGCAGGGCCGGCCGGTGTGGTCGCTGTTGAATGTTGCGCCCGAAAATATGCCGCCCAGCAGTTTCACGCTGGGAATGGATACGCCGGAAGTATTGCGCCAAAAATTGCCGGAAAGCGATGGTTTTCAAATTCTGAAAATAAAACTCGGTTCCGACGACGACCGTGCCATCATCCGAACCATACGCGAAGTGAGCGACAAACCCATTTATGCCGACGCCAACCAGGGCTGGACCGACCGCGAGGCCGCGCTCGACCTGACATATTGGCTGCAAGAACAGGGCGTTTTGCTCATCGAACAGCCTTTCCACAAAAACGACCTGGAGTCGTCGGCCTGGCTCACCGGGCGCTCGCCCCTTCCGGTCATCGCCGACGAAAGTTTTCAGCGCCTGTCCGACCTGCACCGCGTGGCCGCCTGTTTTCACGGTGTGAATATAAAACTGATGAAATGTACAGGACTGGCAGAAGCCGTACGCGCGATTCGTGCAGCCCGGCACAACAATCTGAAGGTCATGATCGGGTGTATGACCGAAACCTCGTGCGGCATTTCCGCTGCAGCCCAGATTGCGCCTTTATGCGATTTTGTTGATCTGGATGGCTGCTGGCTCATCCGCAACAACCCTTTCGGGATGCCGGACATCGGAGACGGCAGGATCCGGTTGAATGCGCAACCGGGCCTCGGACTGCATGTTAAAACGTCCTGACGAGTTGGCATTTTTACCGTTTCAGAAAAAATGTGCACGGTTTTTGACATCTTGAGGTAACAACGGCAAAACTTAGCGTCATAAAGCGCGTTAAGCATCGTTATAATATCGACGTGCTTTTCATTTTGCTATTCTATCACTATTCGCCCCTGAATACAATTTATGGATAACCATCAAGTCCAGTTTATGGTGGATTTCACCATGCCGCAAGATCTTCCGGAAGACTTTGTAAGCCGGATCCCTCAGCAAAGAGCTGCAGTCAACCGGCTGCTCAGTGAAGGAAAAATCCTCAACTATGCCCTTTCACTGGAAAACTCCAAACTCTGGGTTGTTTTTTCCGTTCAATCAGAATCCGAACTGATCGAACTGATCGAACAAATGCCGCTCACCCATTTTATGAAATACCGCGTCAGCGAACTGACGTTTTATAATGCCTCCAACCCGTTTGTTCAGGCGTTTTCGATGAACTAATTGAGTGTTTGGTTTATTGAGTGTTTGGTTTTTAGTGTTTAGTGTTTCGGAATGATTGATGATCAACCCGAAACACGAAACACCAAAAACCAGACACGCTCATAGTACCACCCGCAACGCCTTTTGCAGCAGTGTAAACACCGCAGGCGTTTCTCCCAGAAATTCTCCATCCGCTTCCAGCAGTGTCGGGCTGTCGCCCGTTTGTTCCACCCGAATACTCCGTACCTGGGCATTTCCAACTTTAGGGTGTTTCAACAGACTGCCGTCGTAAAACTTCGGCGTTTGCAGCAATACTTCCGCTTTTGATAAGGGGCCCGCATAGGTCAGCGCAAACAGTCCGTCGTCGGGGATCGCGTGCGGCACCAGTTGCATGCCGCCGCCGGAGTAGCGGCACAGTCCGATGTTGATGGTGTAGAATTTATCTTCTGCCGTTTGTCCGTCAAACAAAATCCTGGCGCCGGTCAGGCGGTATTCCATCAGGTACTGCGCTACCATGAGCAGATAATGCAGGCGGTTCATGGCAGGGCGTTCCATCAGTTTTTTTCCGATAAAACCGTCGTAAGCCATTCCTGCGACATTAACGAAGTATCTTTTGCGTGTTTCTCCTTCCGCGAAATACTCCACCAGCCCGGCATCCTGAAATACGGTTTGAAGCGACTGCAACTGCTCCAGGCGTTGTTGCGGCACCGGAGAAAGGCCATAATGTCGTGCCCAGTCGTTGCCGGTGCCCACCGGAAGCAGCGCGTAATACACCTCCGAAGACGGCGCAAACGATTGTCCCAGAATGCCGTTGGCAATTTCGTGATTGGTACCGTCGCCACCGATGCCCAGGATATACCGCCCGCCTTTCAGAATGGCATCTTCCGCCAGCCGGGTGGCATGGCCGCGGCGTTCGGTGAAATGCACGGAATAGGAAAACCCCATTTCCTGCAGCAGTTGCTCGATCTGCGGCCAGCGCTTTTGTACCGTGCCGCTGCCAGCCGCCGGATTGACGATGATGTGCCAGAAAGGAGAAGTTGAGTCGTTCATTTGCAACGCGGATTTCGCGGATTATTAGCTGATTTTCGCGGATTTGCCCTCGTATAGTGCACCGTAGAGTCAATTGCTGCGCGGATAACGCGGATGACGCGGATTTACGCAGATTGTTTACTTGTTTATTGAAATTGCATGTGTTGCCCAACCGAAAAGTCAGGGTAATTCTGCAAATGTGCGTATAATTTGTAATTGCAAAAAATCCGCGTCATCAGCGTTATCCGCGCAGCAATTGACTCTACGAGGGTAAAATCCGCGTAAATCCGCTAACAATCCGCGAAATCCGCGTTTCTTTACACCGTGCTGCTCGAACTCGATCTTTTGCCATTTCAAACCCGCCTCCGCCTCACCCAGACGGACGGTAAAAACTTCGTGTTCGATCCCATCCGCAGGAAAAATATTTTTCTGACGCCGGAAGAATTGCTCCGGCAAATGATCATGCTTTACCTGCTGGAAACGAAATTATACCCGGCCAATCGCATCGGGGTTGAAACCGGCATCGAATGGAACGGGCTCAAAAAGCGCTGCGATATCGTCATCTACGATACGCACCTGCGCCCATGGCTGCTGCTCGAATGCAAATCGCCCAAAGTTGCGCTCAATCAGTCCACTTTCGAGCAGGCAGCCCGTTACAACATGAAACTCCAGGCGCCTTTTCTGGCCATCACCAACGGCCTCGCCACTTATTGCGCCGGACTGGATTTTGAAAAACAAAGTTTTGAATACCTGGCGGATTTTCCGGAGTATTGTTATTAGTTATTGGTTATTGGTTATTGGTTATTGGTTATTAGTGTGGTAGCCCTTTGCTTAAGTTATAGCATTGGCCAAGGGCTACCATACTAATAACAAATAACAAATAACCAATAACCAAACTCAATGCTCCTCCGGCCGCCCCAATATCCTCCCCTCATTAAATACCTTCTGTAGCTCGGCTTCTTCCTTGCGTTCCTCTTCCGTAGGCAAAGGAATGTTCATGTTCACCAGATCGGGCTGGCCGGCATCCACCCAAGCGGTATACCAGGCGGAACTGACGGCGTGAATGGCCGCGCGCATACGGCGCTCCACCATATTGTTCAGCAGATTCGAGTAAGCAGCCGAAAAATCGCGGCAAGGCGCCAGCACGGCACGGCCCAGCCGCATGTCGGGGCACATTTGCCGGTCGGCGGGAAAGGTCAGACGCAGGGCACGTTCGAGCGTTAATACGCTGTCTACCATGCTGTTGCTTTCAAACACCATACCCCAAAACCATTCCGTAGAATTGGAAATGTATTCCGGTTTGCCCACGAAGTAATCGTAGTTTTCATCGGCAAAAAGTTCGGGAATACGGCTTTCCCAAAAGCCGTGAATACCATGCTGACCTGTTTTTTGCCCGTTGTAATTACTCGTGGTGTGCAGCGGCACATGCGCATCGCCAATGTAATGCCCCATATCGGTGCTCAGGCGCAGGATACGGTTGGCATCCTTGCGGCGAAATGCTTCGGTGAGGTCGCGCTGCATGCGCTGCAAATTCCAGGGCAATACGCCGTGCATCGACATACGGTCAAACAGGAATGCCGATTGAAAATCGCTTTCCATGCCGTTTTTATTCAAAAATGCCGCCAGCGAGTCGCGGTCGAGCGTTTCCAGATCGTTGTA
>JAKQJD010000306.1 GCA_029561355.1 Bacteroidota bacterium
GGGGGAAAAGTTTTTGGGGCGAGATGTTATTGGAAGCAACCAGATGGTAATATCTATTCTTAAACAAAAGATGGGAATGGATAATGTCCATTATTGGGTTAAGTTTGACCCGATTTACAACCGGCTGGACGAAATGGAAACCCGCCAGGCGGGTGCGGATGCCAGATGGAACCGTTAAATAGTGACAAATGTCATATTGTAATTTTAGCGGGATAGTGCTAAAATCAATTTATCTCAAACCAATTCAAAAGAAAGGAACACGAAAATGACAGAAGAAAAAGAAACACCGATTGAGTCCGTTGAGTCTATTGAAACTCCGGTTAGCTACCTGCCCGAGGCGGGCGGTGTGGCTTTTATGGAGTTGTGGGGGACGGTTACAGACTCGGCAACGGAACGCCGGGAGGCGTTCAAAATCAACGTCACTGCGCGTGCAGAGACGGTTCAGGGAGCGATTGACCAAATCATTGCCGGGATGCGGTATGCCAATGAGGTTTATCACCTAAAACCCTATAACCCGATGTCGCCGCAAACCCCGAATCGCCCCGCGCCAGTGACGAATCAACCGAACCCCAATGTAAAAACCAATTCCGCCGCCGCACCTGCACCTGCACCTGCACCCTCTCAACCCGTTCAGGAGAACGCCGCCGACAATGGGGTGATTCAGGTCGCGAAAGTCGTGGTGACGCCGCGCACGGATGGTAAGACCAAGGTTGAATTTTTTGGGGCGGGTCGGAAATACGCCGACCTGTCCAGTGTAATGACGCCGGATTCGTTGGCAAATCTTTTTGGCGCAATTGGTGGTTGGACTCCGGAACACTTCGTGGTTGCCACGGAATACCAAGTATCATTTAGCGCATACTGGCGCAACAGCGAGAAAATGAATTCCGCTGGAAAGCCATATCGGAACGTAGTAAGGTTGGAGGCGTAATGTTTACGACCAATTACCTGGGAGTTCCGGTGGAGGTAAAGTTTGTCCATGTGAGGTTGCTTTGCGATGAACCGGAACCGCGCCCCGCAACTGTCGCTGTCATCTCAATCCAGATTAACAACAGATGGGTTGAGATAGCGCAGGGGTCGTGTATTGTTCACCCAAACGACTTGCGGCATGGAGTTTGGAGCAAGGCGAGCGGGCGCAAGATTGCCTTAACCCGTGCTTTGCTTAATGGCAAGCACGAGTTTTGCCAGTCTAGAGTATTCCGCCGTCACATTTGG
>JAKQJD010000314.1 GCA_029561355.1 Bacteroidota bacterium
CACTTCAATCATTTGCTGAAATACCGAAGCGCCGCAGATGTTGGATGCAACGAGTGTAACCGTATAAATGCCGTTTACCTGGTATGTATGGCTCACAGCGGAGTCTGCTTCCAGCGCAGGGCTTCCATCGCCGAAGTCCCAGATAAAACCGGCCTCAGTAGCGCTGGTATTCACAAATTCCACCACACCATTCGGCAGGATGGTATAGGTAAATTGTGCGGCCGGGAAACCCAGTATTTCCACATGCAAGATTTGAACCATGGTGTCGGAACCGGCATTATTGGTCACGATGAGCGTTACCGGATATTCGCCCGACGCCGCATATCCTACAAACGGATTTATGAACGACGAAAATTCGGGCATTCCGCCGGGGAAAAGCCAAAGAAAAGACGTGGCGTTTTCGGACGCCTGATTTACAAAATTCACCAACGCATCTCCGCAAGCCTGGATAGAATCCGGAATTGAAAAAGCCGCATTGGGAAGCAGCAGAATGTTTATTTCCAGGGAAATGGAAACGGTGTCGCAGGCATTAAAAACCGTCAGTGTGACCGTGTACACGCCTTCATCTGCGTAAGAATGCTGCGGATCAATTTCTTCGCTCGATTGCCCGTCGCCGAAATCCCAATGATAGGAATCTCCGCCTACTGAAGTATTCGTAAAAACTGCCAGTTCTTCATTCACCTCCGCTTCAAAACTGGCGGCAGGTAGTTTGGCAACCCGCAGGAATGCAGGCGCGCCTGTTATTTCAAAACATCCGGGACGGCTTACAAGTACCCGAAAAAACCGGTTATCGTAGGATTCCGGGACGTTATTCACCACCAGCGTGTCGGTATCAAATCCGCTGAAACCCGGGCCGGCGCCGATGTTGGTCCAGCCGGTTCCATCGTTGAACTGCCACTGGTAATTCCATTTATCGGAATTGGTTTGAACAAAAAACACGGTTTGAGCGCCCACACACACCGTGTCGGAAAGCGCTTCCTGCAAGATTTCGGGGTGCAAGGGCCTCGTGTCTTCGGGCAGGGTGCGGATCGGTTCCAGGCGCCCGGACTGCCCCGCCCCTGCATCGTTGGTGCTTCCACTGCAGCCGCCGGTGGAATTGGTGACGATGCCGGGACTCCCACCTGCGGGCAGGCTGACGCCCGCAACATTCGTCAGAATTCGCCCGCCGCCGCCGCCGCCGCCGGGACCGAAACAGCGGTTTCCGTTATTATTGGAAGTGTTGCCCCCATTCCCGCCGCCGGCGTGCAACTGTACATTTTGAGGCATGGAAGTCACCTCCAGCCGGATGCTTCCGCCCGCGCCGCCGCCGCCGCCGCCATCACCGTCGGCAGTTTGAGTGGAACGCCCGTTGGCGGAAATGATGGGCTGATCGCCGGAAATGACACCTGCACGGATCAGAATGATGCCCCCACCGGAGCCGCCGGAGCCGCCGAGCGTATTGTTCGCGTGTCCCGCGCCGCCGCCGCCGCCCAAAAACAGGCGCAGGGAGTCATCGGAGGTCTGATACGCACCGAGGCCCGGGTAATAACCGTCGCACCCGAAAGAAGAAGGCTCGTCGTTGTTGCCGCCGGAGCCGCCGCGGCCTGCGTTTGCGCCGCCGCCGCCGCCCGCATTGTGATCGTTGCCGCCGCCGCCGCCGTTGGCCTGCGGGCCGCGGCCGAGTTCCTTACCGGTTTCCGGCGCTGCGATGCCTTCCCCTTTATTACTGCCGCGCCAGTTGCCGGAAGCGTAAAAATAACCGGTTTCAGGAATGAGGAAATTACAGTTGTTGCCGGGTGCAATGGATGCCGCGCCGCCGCGAAACCCGGCGCCGTCGGCCACAACCGGAGCATGCATGACGAGTGAATCGGTTACTTCCAGCGCTACGATGCCGCCTGTCTGGCCGTTCCAGGGTTGCGGGAAAATGGTATCTGTTACTGTGGCAGATTGATAGACAGCAATCCTGACAGCCTGCACTTTTCCGGCCGGATTGAAGCGGTTGAGCAGTTGATTCCGGACAAAAAAAGTGCCTGGACCTACCGAATCGAGTACCGCCCGTTCGTAGCGGCCGGCCGAATTCAGCGCCTGGATGTTTCCGTAACTGCTGTTATTGGCACTTGATATGGACGCGCCCTGCATCTGAATCAGCAGCACGGCATCGCCTTTTTTGAAACCGCTGGTATCGGACACCGACAGCGCTCCCAGGCAAGTGTCGATCGACGTAACGGCAGCGTATCGGTTCACAATTCCTGCAATCGACTGCGCTTGCAGCAGCATGGAAATACAGGTAAAAAACGGGAGTAAAAACACACGAATCATCAGAAAATCAGGTTATTGAGTAAAACAATCGGGATAAATATTTTAAAACACGGCAGTCGGCACCTACTATAATTAATTATTTTTCAACGAATTATATAAATTCAATAGTATTGTTTCAATTTGTTTGAAATTTTTTATGTCAAAATTTGCATCCATTTGAAAAAAAATTTACGTTTGTGTATTGCTTGAACAGGAAAACAATACAAGTTCGGGCTTTTTTAATCCGGAATTCTTGCCAAACACAGCACTATCCATTTCAAAAGGAACGTGCGGCACGCTTTAATCTTTTTATTATATACTGAATTTTTTCCGAGCGCACTTTTGGTGCGGAGACATTGTATTGTTTTGATCGTTGGCTGATGCCTGCCATCAAACAGGGGTTTTATGCCCTTTTCAATACCTGCGAAAGAAAATAGGGTAACAGCGGCAACTGTTACCCCTTGTTTCCCTTACCCCAAAAACCCCCGGTTTCAAACCCTGAAATGGCCGGGTTACAGCCTCAGAGTAAGGGTCACTTTAAACTATTGCAAAATTATGAAAAATTGC
>JAKQJD010000334.1 GCA_029561355.1 Bacteroidota bacterium
GCAAAAACCACCCGCCCGTCCCTGGTTTTGGGTATCAGCAGGGCATCCTTACCGCCCAGTACCTGAAGGGGCAGGACCGCGTGCACCCCTTTGGATGGCTGAATGCGCCGGCCTTGTGCGGGGTTGGCCATCAGGCGGACTGCGTCGGCGCCTGCGCCGGTGCAATTGAGAAAGGTCGTCGCCCGGATACTAAACGATGTACCGTTTAATACGTCTTTCACGATTGCTGTTTCAATTTTTCCTGTGGTATCTTTTTGAAAACCAATTACTTCCATGTAGTTGGCCGCTACGGTGCCGGCTTCGCAGGCGCTTTGAACGAGGGCGAGGCAAAAGCGGGCATCATCGAACTGGCCGTCGAAATACAGCACGGCGCTGTGGATATTCCGGCTCAGTCCGGGTATACGCGCGAGCGCCTCTTTTTTGGAAAGCCGCCGGCTTTTGGGCAGCCGGTCCTTGCCGGAAGCAAACCAGCCGTACATTTTTAATCCGATGCCGAAATACAGGCTTTCCAGCCAACTGAAAACAGGTGTGATCAATCCCAGCGGACGAGCCAGGTGTGGTGCGTTGCGGAGCAGGATGTGGCGTTCCTGCAAACCGTGGCGCACCTGACGAAGTTGGGCAAAATCGAGGTTTTTAAAGGCCTGTTCGAGGTATCTTACCCCGCCGTGCACCAGTTTGGTGCTTTTGGAAGAGGTTTCGGCGGCAAAATCATTCTGATCGATCAGCGCTACCCGGAGCCCCCGGAGCGTGGCATCTAGCGCACTTCCGGCGCCGGAAGCGCCGCCTCCGATGATACAGAGGTCGAAAGTTGCGTGTTCTAATTGCTGGATATTCTGGTTGCGGTTCATAATACAAAAAAACGGGCCACCCGAAGTAAATCTGGATGACCCGTTCAAAAAAATTTTCCTTTTAGCGTGACAAAGAGAGTAATGTCTGCTTTAATGCATAGGGCTGTGCTCCTTCAGAATCTGCTGAGCATGGTCAAGAATCGTTGTGTCTTCCAAATGAACAATACCGCCGTTTGGACCGGGTTCGAGGTGCCATTCCACTAATTGACCGTCTTTATACTGGTGTGCTCCAAAATAATTTCGTACCGTTTGTTCTTCTATGTTCAAATCCTGTGCGATTCTGGCGACACTACCGTGCGGCAACGAGTGTTTGATCCGGCGCAGTTCTTCAAATGTAATGTTCATATTCCTGAAAGTTTAGTGAACAATATAATTTCAAAAGCAATATCATTTGCCTGAAAAAGTTTGTCTAAGGTATAGGTATTGCCAAACAAAAAACAAGAAAAACGAATGAAAATTTTTGTTTTTGTTTGCCCTTTCCAGGCGCCTGTTTTCCAGGATATTTAACCCGGATTTTGGGATAAAAGTCTCCAAAATTTGCTTTTTCAGCAATTCTGAATTTCAATTTTTTTGCTTTCCCGGCGCCAAGAAAAGGCCCTACCTTTGCGGCGATAACCCACATTTTAAAGCGGTTCAACAGACCAGCACATGTTTCTTCACATTGTATCGTTCGACATTCCGTATCCTGCCAATTATGGCGGCGTAATTGTCATTTTTAATCAGGTCAAAGCCCTACATCAGCAGGGCGTTAAAGTGATTTTACACTGTTTCCAGTACGGTGATCGCACGCCCCAACCCGAATTGCAGCAGTACTGCCATGAAGTGTATTATTACAAACGCAGTCGTTCGATCTTTTATCAACTCAGCCTGCTGCCTTTTATTATGCGGACCCGGGAAAATAGCAACTTGCTGAAACGCCTGCGCAAAGACAACCATCCGATTCTGTTCGAAGGTATGCACACCGCCGCGTACGTGTGGCACAAACGCCTGCGCGGCCGCCAGAAGATCGTGCGCATGCACAACATCGAGTGGCAGTATTATGAAAACCTCTCCCGGCTCACCCCTCCCACAGAACCGTTGGAAAAAACGTATTATTTCATCGAAAGCATCAAGTTGCAGCGTATCGAACCCAAAGTGGTGCTTTATACGGACGAGATCATTACGCTGTCGATGAACGACGCGAACTATTATCGCGAAACCAAGGCCAATACGCATTACATTCCGGCCTTTCACCCCAATTCTTCGGTGGAAAGCCGCACGGGGCGCGGTGAATTCGTGCTGTTTCACGGAAAACTGAGTGTGCCCGACAATGATCAGGCGGCTACCTGGCTGATCGAAGAGGTGTTTTCCAAAGTGGACATCCCGTTTGTTATCGCAGGAATGGAGCCATCGGGGCGTTTACAGGAACTCGCCGGACAATATGAGAATATTACACTCATCGAAAATCCCGACGAGCGCCGCATGAACGAACTGATCGCCTCGGCGCATATCAACCTGCTGGTGTCGTTCCAGGCCGCCGGCATCAAACTAAAACTGATTAATGCGCTGTTCCGCGGCCGTTTCTGCGTGGTCAATCAACCCATGGTCAGCGGTACCGGCCTGGCCAAGTTGTGCTATGTGCGCAACTCGGCTGCCGCCATTCGCCAGATTGTGGAAGCGCTGATCAATGCGCCGTTCGAACGCAGCAGGGTGGAGGAACGCGTGTCTTTGCTGGGCACGGAATACTCCAATGAACTGAATGCAAAAAAACTCATGGAAATCATTAAGTTCCAGGAAGGGTAGGGCAGTGAGCGTTTTTAGTTTTTGGTGTTTCGTGTTTTGCTAAACACCAAACACTAAATACGAAACACCTCCAAGTGTGTTATTATATTTTCAAAAAAGATTGAAAATTCTGAACAAACACGCCCGAACGCCGTTTTTCTGTAAAATGCCTCCGTGGAACCGGAAAAGTTATCCAAATTAAATACGAGACTACCTATGATGCGTAGCGCAGAACAACTGAACGTCCTCCTGGATGATCAGAACTTAAGCCCGGAACACCGGCAGATCGTCCGAAAAGTAATTGATAATCAACGGATTACTTTTGATGAAGGCGTTTTTTTATTCGAACATGGAGATCTCGCTTTTGTAGGCGCACTGGCCAATTTTGTGCGGGAACGCAAAAACGGGGATTTCACGTACTTCAACCGGAATTTCCATATCGAGCCGACCAATCTCTGCGTATACGACTGCAAATTCTGTTCGTATTCCCGCCTCATCAAACAGCGCAGTGACGAGAACGCCTGGGCCTATTCCATGGATGAAATGATGGACATGGTGTACAAATACGACGGAAAACCCGTCACCGAAGTACACATTGTAGGAGGCGTGCTGCCGCAATACGATATGCCGTTTTATGCCGAATTTTTTGCCAAAATAAAGGCCCATCGTCCGGAATTGCACGTAAAAGCCCTGACGCCGGTGGAATACCACTATATTTTTAAAAAGGCGAAAGTGAGTTACGAGGAAGGTATGCTGAAAATGAAAGAGGCCGGACTGGACAGTATGCCGGGCGGTGGCGCGGAAATTTTCCATCCTGAAATCCGCGAGCAGATTGCTGCCGATAAATGCACAGCCGAGCAGTGGCTGCGTATCCACGAAATATGGCACGAACTGGGTATGCGTTCCAATGCGACCATGCTGTACGGCCACATCGAGGAATTCCGGCACCGCGTAGATCACCTGGAGCAACTCCGCCAGTTGCAGGATAAAACGGGCGGTTTCCAGACCTTTATTCCCCTGAAATTCAGGAATCAGGACAACCAGATGAGCCACGTTGCGGAAAGCACGGCTGTGGAAGACCTGCGCAACTACGCGATCAGCCGCATTTACCTCGATAATTTCGACCACATCAAAACCTACTGGCCCATGATCGGCCGGCAAATCGCTCAAATGTCGCTGGCTTTCGGCGTCGACGACCTCGACGGTACCATCGACGATACCACCAAAATTTACTCGATGGCCGGCTCCGAAGAACAACACCCGACCCTGACCACCCAGCAACTGGTCGATATGATCCGCAAGGTAGGCCGCCGGCCCATCGAACGCGATACGCTTTACAACGTGCTACAGGATTTTACCGACACGGTTTTTGAAGAAGACAAGGCTTTCCGGGGGTATATGGAATTGCCGGTGCTGAATTAGTTATTAGTTATTGGTTATTTGTTATTGGTTATTAGGGTTCTACCCTTGGCTAATAATGAATAACCAAGCGCTAAAACCCTAATAACCAATAACCAATAACCAATAACAAAAACATGACCCTCTACATAATCCGCCACGGAGAAACCGAATTTAATAAAAAATCGATCGTGCAGGGCAGTGGCGTCGACTCGGATTTGAACGAAACAGGCCTGGAGCAGGCGCGCGCTTTTTTTGAAACCTATCAGGACATTGATTTTGAACTGGTGGTGACCTCCAAATTGCGTCGTACACACCAGACCGTCCGCCATTTTCTGGACCGCGATATTCCATGGATCGAACAGGAAGACATCAACGAGATCAGTTGGGGCGCGCACGAGGGCCTGCCGGCCACACCGGAACGCACCGCGCAGTACAACGATATGATCGATAACTGGAAAAAAGGCAACCTGCACGCTTCATTGCCCGAAGGCGAAACTGCGGCGCAACTGCTTGAACGTGTACAACGATTCGTCGCCTGGCTGAAAACCCGCCCCGAAAAACACATCCTGGTAGCTACCCATGGCCGCACGTTGCGCTGTCTGGTAACGTCCATGAAAGGATTGGGGCCGGCAGATATGGAAGGCACCCTGCATTCCAACACGGGTTTGTATATGGCTCGTTATCAGGATGATAAGTTTGTTTTTGAACTGGAGAACGACGTAAACCACCTCCAACAGGTGCTGGCGTCGGAATAACATCCACCGCATCATGCAGCAGAAAAAGATCCGGCTGAGCGCCGTAAGTTACCTGAATACCAAGCCGTTCATTTACGGTTTGTTCCGTGGCGAACTGGCCGACGAAATCGAACTCAGCCTGGATATTCCGTCCGAATGCGCCCGCAAATTAAAGGCAGGAGAAGTCGATCTTGCTCTCACGCCGGTGGCTATTATTCCCGAACTGCCGGAAGCGTGGCTGGTGTCGGATTACTGCATCGGTTCTACGGGCACTGTAAAAACGGTTTGCCTGTTCTCCGAAAAACCAATGAAGGAGATCAAACGCATTCTGCTGGATTTTCATTCGCGTACCTCCGTTGCGCTCATTCGTATCCTGTGTGAACAATACTGGCACATTCAGCCCGAATTTGTGCACGCCACTGAAGGTTTTGAAAGCCAGATTTCGGGCGACACCGCTGCGCTGATCATCGGCGACCGCACCATCGGCCTGCACCAACGCTATACACATGTGTACGACCTGGGCGAAGCCTGGACGGCCTGGACGGGGCTGCCGTTCGTATTCGCAGCCTGGGTGAGCACCCGCCCGCTGGACACAGACATGCTGGCCCGCTTTAATGCGGCACTTGCCGTAGGCCTGGATCACTTGCCCGAACTGATCAAAATCCTGCCTACTATTCCGGGTTTCGACCTGGACGAATACTACCGGGAAAACATCAGTTACGAACTCGACGAACCCAAGTGGCTCGCCCTCAACCGTTTCCTGCAAACACTGGCCGGCGAAAACGGCTACCACCTCAACCGGCAAAGTGTTGCGGCGCCGACATTTTAGGGTCATCCAGAGGAGATCTAAAACCAAAGCAGGTCATTGCGCGTTTGTTTGTACAAAATAGACATCAATGAAATACACCGTTTTTTTGCTGGCGATGATAGCAGCCTCTTGCCATTCCGCCCAAAATGTTTCTCCTGAAAAAAAAGATGCCATGACTACCACAGCCCAATCCGCCACACCTGTTACCTCCGCTTCCGGACAAACTGAAGTCGCCACGCTTGGCGCCGGCTGCTTCTGGTGCGTCGAAGCCATTTACCAGGACCTGCAAGGTGTTCTGAAAGTGGAAAGCGGTTATTCCGGTGGCAATATTGACAATCCGAGTTACCGGGAAGTGTGCACCGGCGCTACCGGACACGCAGAAGTGATACAGGTGACCTTCGATCCTGCCGTTATTTCTTTCAAGGAAATCCTGGAGGTGTTTTTTACCGTACACGACCCGACTACGCTGAACCGACAGGGCGCCGACTCGGGTACACAATACCGTTCCGCTATTTTTTACCATTCGCCGCAGCAAAAGACGGTTGCCGAAGAAGTGAAACTGGCTTCCAAAGAAATCTGGGATGATCCGATCGTAACGGAAATCGCGCCATTCGACAAATTCTTCAAAGCTGAAGATTATCACCAGAACTATTTTAAAGAAAATCCCAATCAGGGATACTGCTCCATTGTCATCGCGCCGAAAGTGAAGAAGTTCCGGCAGAAATGGGCAAATAAACTGAAGCCATAGTATAACCGAACCCCAGTTCGGTTCTGGTTAAACCGAACTGGGATTCGGTTATACTATGGCCGGGGTTCGGTTGTACTTATTTGTTATCTTTGCAGAAATTTAAGACCATGATCGAACGACAGCAAATGCTTGACCGGATTGAAGATGCGCTCAGCACCATTCGCCCGCACCTGAATGTAGACGGAGGCGATGTAGAACTGGTGGAACTGACCGATGATATGCATGTGAAAATCCGCTGGAAAGGCATGTGCGAATCCTGTTCAATGTCGGCTATGACGCTTCGCGCAGGCATTCAGGAAGCGATTCGTGGGAAGGTACCCGAAGTTGTGGGTGTGGAAGCCGTTAACGGCATTTAATGCAGATTTACCACCGAAGGGTGTTTGTTTGTGTGTATATTTTTTGGGTAAAAGGTTGATAATCAGGCCTTACAAAAAACCAAACACATTCTACCACCGCATTCGCACCTGAAATTTCCAGAATACTTCTCTGCCGGTATCCCCGGTACTTGTTACGGCTCGGAGTTGGTTCGTTTGTTCGACGCGCCCTTCGAGCCGTAGCCATTTATTGACCCGCCAGCTCAGGTTCAGGTATGCGCGGGAACCCCTGCCCGATAGTGCAGGGATGGAAACCGCCGAAAAAAGATCCGTTTCAAATGCATAAACCCGTGTGTCGAAACCGTCCGTATCGAACACCGCATACCGCGCTGTGGCCGTTACAGGGAAACTAAGCGGTTTGATGGCTGCCTCCTGATAAGCGATAAATCCGTTGGTAGTGGTGCCATTTTGCACCGAAAAAATTGTCCACTCGATCCTGCTCCGTAACTCGACACCCGCTCCGACTTTGTATGAAGCATGGAGCCGGAAACGGTCGCGCCTGTTTTCCAGCAAGCCATTGATGCCTTCTACGTCGCTGTCGCGCTCCTTGACTTCCGCCTGCCAGAGCGCATATGCCGAAAACGTTTTGCTTTTTGTCCAGATGACGCGCGCCAGAAATTCCCTGCCACGGGAAGGCGAACTGACGCCGTAGCGCAGCCAAGGGTGTTTCCACACGTCCGCATACAGGTTGATCTGCCAGCGCCGGATGTAGCGGATATCCGCGCCCAGGTACATGCCCTGTTCGTTGGAGGCCCTGGAAACTTCGGCAAAAGGAGAGCCATAAATGCTTTGGTAATCCTTGCCGAGCGCCCGGTGCATGGCAGTCAGCGTGATGTGCTGGTCGGGCGATACCAGCAGCCCGTTTACAGCAGCCATACCGCCGTTGTCGCTGCGCGCCGTTTCACCGAATAACAACCAGTTCCGGTATCGCCAGTTGTAATCCACACTGGCAGCCGCCAGCGACTGGCCCTGAAAAATGTATTTCCGGTACGGTGCGGGTTGTGGCGTCCAGGGTTTGTCGTACGTGATGTACAACCCGTTGGCGGTTACCTGCCCGTTTTTCCATTTAAATTCGCTTGAGAGTCCCCCTACCTGCTCCCGCAAGGCTTTTTCGTCTTGTATTTCACTGCGCGTGCGGTGCAGCCCGGATGTTTGCAGGGAAGAAAATTCAATTTCCTGAAATTCCTGGTCGATGGTATCGGGCGCGACGATGTTTCCATCGCGGCGGCGGTCGGAATAGAGGGCGGTTATTTCCACATGCTTTCCGAAGGCAAGGGTAGTTGCCGCACCCCTGAAAAAGAATGCCTCGCCGAATGCCCCGTATGCATTTATTTTTCTGCCGCCCCGGGTGACGGACACTGTTTCGGCAGATTTGCCAGGCCAGAAACCTGTTTGCAACAATACGCCCTGACCGAAACGCGCTGAATAATCACCCAGCGCCACCGTTTTGACGGTTGCATTCAAATTTTGTACAAACAAGTGTGCGCTGTAAAAGTCAAAGCCATTGCGGTTACTGCTCCTGAAAATCGCTTCACCTGCATCGCTTTCTGCGGTAAATCCGAACCGCAGGCGATTGTCATACGTATGCCGGTAACGTATGCCGCGGTTGTATGGATCCCCTTCCGCATCTGCGGGATAAAAGCCGGAGCGTATGGATCCGACCCGGAGCAACAATTCATTGTCGCCTTTGTAAATACCTTCCCACAACTGTGTGTTACGCTGATCGAGACCATTACGGACCTTCGTATAGTTCAGCATACGCCGGATATCGGAAAGTTCCCAGCCGGGCACTGCCTGGAGTTCGAATTCATTCAGAAATGGACCCATTTGTGCCCGGTAGGAAAGAAAATTTTCAACCTGAAGGCTGTTGAGCAGGTGCATCGCCACCAGGTCTTCCCGGCTAATGGTATTCAGGTCCAGGGGGCGGTTGCGCCAGGTTTCCAGGTTTTCCAGAAATTGCTGAGCATCCGATTCCGACGCCGTTTCATTGTCGCGAAAGAAGTTTTCCAGCAGTTCCGCTGTCACAGGGTCATCCGTTTGTGCCGACAAGGCATGGAAGATTAAACAAAAAAAGCCCGCAAGCAGGAACCGTTGCAAGATAGAACCGGCGTTTTGTTCAATAAAAGTGGGTCGGCGCATACGAGGACTATTATTTCAACTGATATAATCGCGGCTTTTGGTTGTTCACCGTAGCCAATACGAATGGGTTGCCTTTGATCCTGATTTCTTTGATAGATTTCACGTCTCCGCGAACGGAAAAGCCGGAATTCCGGTTGTCGATGCGGTCATACGTCCCGTCGCCGCGGTTGATCAGTACGTGGCCGAAACTGGCGTCCAGTTTGGAAAACTGCGGAATAAACCCGTCGTCGTTGCCGGCCAGAATGAGGTCGTTTTTGCCGTCCTGGTTCAGGTCACCGCACCAGATCCCGCACACGCAGGAAAACTGCACTTCCCTGGGCAGCGGCAGCATTCTGAATTGCCCGTTCCCGTCGTTGAGCGCCACGGCCGACTGGAAATAACTGCCCTCCATGGCAATGGCTTTTTTCATCACTTCAGGTGTGAAAAGTTCCTGAATCGATTTCTGTGCGTAGTCGACGTGTTTCAGGTTCTTCTTTTTCAGGCTGGGGATTTGGCCGGTGAGGTCTTTTTTCATCGGCACAGGCATGTCCTTGTCATTGATACGCCGGGTGATGATCTTTTCCACCGTTCCATTCTGGTCGAAATCACTGATCCAGAGTTTGGAAGGTTGTTCGCGGTTTCCGGAGAAATAGAAATTTTCGCCGCGGTTGCCAAGAATAAGATCCTGGTCGCCGTCGCCGTCCACGTCATCGGCCTGAACGCAGTTCCACCAGCCGGAGTAAAAATTGAGGCTAGACGAAACGGAGGTGAATTTTCCATTGCGTATCTCGAAAATGATGGGATTTCTCCATTCGCCCACGATGACAAGTTCCGGTGTGGCATCTCCGGTTACGTTGGCAAGTGTAGCGTCCGTTACCATGCCGAGGCGTTGCAGGTCGGGCGAAACGTCATTGGACACATCGCTGAAATTGCCGCGACCATCGTTCCGGTACAAAAAATGACGGGGCGGAACACCATATTTCCCGGGCACACTTCTGCTGCCCACGAACAAATCGAGATTGCCGTCGTTGTTGTAATCCATCGCTACGGCGACGGAAGTATTGAAGCCGTTGAGCGGGATGGCGCTTTCGTTGAGTGTGAAATGCCCTTTCCCGTCGTTGATATACAACCTGTTGATCATAAAGCGGGAATTGAGCGGTTGCTCATTGCCGCCGGAGCCTACAAACAGATCCTGGTCGCCGTCTTTATCCGCATCGAAAAATAATACTGCGGTATCTTCATACATCGTATCTCTGTCGAATGTCGCCCGGTCGCTTCTGGAAAATGTGCCGGCAGCCGTCTGCAGGTACAACTGGCCGCCCTGGCCGGTAGCGCCGCCTACGTACACGTCTTCACGCTTGTCTCCGTTCACGTCGGCAACCGCCGCTTTCGGCCCTTCCCGGGAAAGCATGTGGAAAGTCAGGTTCTCCTGGTAAAAATCGATAAAATTATCTTCTTTGTGTTGCTCCATGCCTGAGGGGATTTCATGCAGCAGGATGTTTTTCGGGGCATTTATATCGAATATGTTTCCTGCCAGCGTCTGGCCGGCCGTTTCCCAGGAAATGAGCAGTGTCGTATCGATGGCCGCCTGCATCTGAACCGTTTTGGTGCGGTCCGGCCATATCACTACGATGGAATCGATCTTCGTATCCTGGCCCAGCCCGAACACCATTTTGTAATCTACAGACGACTGGAAACCGCGCGACGGTATAAGTTGAAATTTTTTCTGTTCCTTTCCCTGGTACACCGACACCTGCGAGCCAATGGCAAAGGTGTTTTGACCTTTACCTTTTAATTGAATGGTCAGGTGGTGGTTGCCGTTCTTTTCCGTAGAGTGGTTTTTATACAGCATGGCCTCCTGGTTCACGTTGTTGATCACCAGATCGAGGTCACCGTCGTTGTCGAGGTCGCCGTAAGCGGCGCCGTTGGAAAAAGATGGTGTGGTAAAACCCCACTTCATGCCCGCATCTTCGAAGGTCAGGTCGCCCCGGTTGCGGAAAGCCTTGTTAACCAATGGGTTGGAAGGCATTTTGTTCAGCACTTCATTGATTTGTTCTTTCTGCCCGGTGAGTGCCATTTTCTGTACCACTTCATCGGCGAAAAAATCGATAAAATCCTGGTCGGTTACGTCCTTGTAAATACCGTTGCACACGTAAATATCGCGGTAACCGTCGTTGTCCATATCGAACATGAGCGCGCCCCAGCTCCAGTCGGTGGCCGCTACACCGGAATAAAAGGCTATTTCACTGAAGGTTTTGTCCTTGTTGTTGAGTTGCAGGCAGTTCTGCATGTACTGGTGGTAAAAGCCGCGCTCCTGCTTGAGTTGGTACACGTTGTAGTTTTCAAACAGGGTAGTGGTTTTGAGGCGCGTCTCATCCCCGGGCAGCATTTCGGTGGTAAAGATCTCCGGATAGCCATCATTGTTGATGTCGGCCATGTCGGCGCCCATGGAGGCATGGCTCATATGGGAAATCCAGTTTTCGATTTCTTCCTTGAATGTGCCATCCTTTTGATTGATGTACAGGTAGTCGCGTTCGAAAAAGTCATTTGAGACGTACAGATCCGGCCAGTTGTCGCCGTTCACATCGCCGACGGTAATACCCAGCCCGAATCCGATGAGGCTGCCGTAAATATTTGCCTGGCGGGTTACGTCCACGAATTTTCCATTGTCGTTGCGAAACAGTTTGTCGCCGCCGCCTTTCAGAAAATCGCGCACAGGCCAGTCTTCGGCATACAATTCCCGGTTGTTGCTGTAGTTCAGGGTATTCACGGGCATAAAACTGTTGTTCAGAATGTAGCAATCCAGGTCGCCGTCGAGGTCGTAGTCGAAAAACGCCGCATGCGTGGTGTACCCGTCTTCATCGAGGCCGTATTCGGCGGCTTTTTCCACGAAAGTGGGAACGCCGTTCTGATTACCCTGGTTGATAAACAATTCCTTGACGGGTTTTTTATCCTTGTCGTATCCGGCGTTGCAAACAAAAATATCCAGCAACCCGTCGGCATTAATGTCCACCATCACGACGCCGGTGCTCCAGAAACCCGTTCCAGCCACGCCGGCCTGCTGGGTGATGTCCTCAAATTTGAAATTCCCTTTATTGAGGAACAACTTGTTCTCTCCCATATTGGAGGTGAGGTAAATATCGCTCAATCCGTCGTTGTTCACGTCGCCGATAGCAGCGCCGCCGCCGTTGTAAAAGTTGCGGTAACTGAAAATATTGAAGTCTTCGGTGTTCTCGACTTTGTTGACAAACTCAACGCCCGAGTCTTTGGAAGAAATTTGTTCAAAAAGCGCGTCCTGGTCTTGTTTGTCTTTGCAGGCAGACAAGCAGGCCAGGGTTGTTAAAAACAGAAGAATCGTATGATGACGATGACGTAAGTGCATGGTGCAAGGATTGGTACTGGCTTAATGTCGATTAAGGCAAAAGCGATTCAGGGGCGACTGCAAAGATGGTAAAATCAGCCGTTTGCAGAGACAATAAAATACTGCTATAAAAGACGATAGGCTGCCTGAAAAGGCAGCCTATCGATACTTATTTCCCTTTTAAACGAAAAGAGAAAGATTAATAACCGTCATTTTGCTTCAGGTTAGGATTGGAATCCAGGGCCTGTTGCGGGATCGGGAACAATACACGGGTTGGATCGGTAACGGTTTTGAATGACCAGGTGGACGTCCAGGTACCGAAACGGATCTGGTCCGTACGGCGGATGCCTTCCCAGTACAGTTCGCGACCGCGCTCGTCGATCATGCTGGCTTCCGTCAGCGAACCCAGTGCCGAAGCGCCGCGGGTAGAACGCAGCGTATTCACCATGTCGAGTGCAGAAGTACCTGCGGAACCACCACGCATGATGGCTTCCGCTTTCATCAGGTAAACATCTGAATAACGGAACATGATGTATTGGCCGGCATTGGACGGGTGGTACTTGATGACACGGATACCTTTTTCCGAGCTGGCGCCTGCGAGTGGTACGTCGCGGGTGAACTGGAGGGGCAGACCGTTACGGCTGTTGATGATTGCATCGCCGTTGTCTTTGTACTGCTGACCTACCAGGAAGCCGTGGCCGATACCGGAGAACGCAGAACCGTTCGGGGTAGCCGGGCCGCCTTTACGCTGGTCACTGTCTTCGAATTTGTCGTAGAAATCAGCCAGTGTGGTAAAGCCGTTCCAGCCGCTTGGGTTCTGGTCGTAGTGCAGGGTCATGAACCAGCGGTTCTGAGGAGAACCTTCTGCGCTGGTGAAAATCACCTCGGAAGCTGCAGTAGTGGCGAAATTGTTGAAGTAGTTAGCCTCCAGCGAGTAGCCGGATGCCGTTACAGCATCGCAGTAAGCGATCACCTTGTTCATATCGGCAGCATCGAACGTGTACGGGCCTGCCGGGCTGGCAGATTTGTACACGGCTTTGTTCAGATACAAACGAGCCAGCAGCGCGTTTGCAGCTGCTTTGGTAGCTTTGGAATTAGTAGCGCTTGGGCCGGATTCCGGCAGGTTAGGCAGTGCTTCTTCCAGGTCGCGGGTGATGAAGTCGAATGCTTCCGAACGGGTGTAAACTTTCGGGTTTACATCCACGCCTTCCGTCACAAGACGGAACGGAACCTGACCAAACAGGTCCATAACGTTCCACATGTAGAAAGCGCGCAGGAACTTCGCTTCAGCGGTCTGTTGCGCGTTCGGGTTGGAAGCCAACACCTGATTGCAACGGTACACGCGTTCGTTCAACTGGTTCCAGGAAGCCAGTACGTAGGCGTGTGTAGCATCCCAGGTGTGCTGGTGCAGGGTACGCCAAACGCCGTTGTCACCCCAGTCGGTTCCGCGGGTAGGCGGAATCATTTCGTCGGAAGTATGGTCGGTCAGTGCGTAGATATTGGCCTGGTCTGTGAAAGCGCCCAGGTCTTTGTAAGACGTAACAAGCGCTTCAGCAGGGTCACCCGGAACGAATACGCCACCGGCGCCTTCCCGGATCTGGGAATCCCTGATTTCCGGCTCCAGATCGGTGCATGCCGAGAATGCGAAGAATCCCAGTAATGCAAACGTGGAAAACTTAAGAGTTTTGTAATTCATTATTCGATTTTTTTAAAAAATTAGAATGATACACTTGCTCCCAGAAGGATAGTTCTGGCGCGCGGGTAAGGTGTATAATCGATACCGAATGACGGAATGTCATCGATGGCCTTGTTGATGTTCACTTCAGGATCCTGGCCGCTGTATTTCGTGAACACCGCCAGGTTCTGGCCGGTTACGAAGAAACGCAGGGAGGAAACAGCAGTGCTTTTCAGTTTCACACGGTAGCCCAGGGTTACATCCTGGATACGAACAAACGAACCGTCTTCGAGGAAACGGGTGGAAACCTCGGGCGCATTCAAACGTGCCTCGCCATTGCCCGGAATGTCGGTCGTAGCGTTGCGGCCGCCTGCCAGCGAACCGGCAGTGAAGTATGCGTTGGCGGTGTTGTTGTAAATTTTGTTACCAAACTGACTGTTCAGGAAAATGCTCAGGTCCAGGTTGCCAAATGTAAAGGCGTTCGTCAAACCGGCAGTAACCGTCGGCAGCGGGCTTCCGATAAATTGCTGGAAGTCGCCGTCGTTGTATACGGAAATACCTTCGCTGTCAAATCCTGCAAAATCACGAACAAAAAATGCGAACAAAGGTTGACCCTCTGCGATACGTTGTGCGAATGCGCCCGACAGGCCCTGACCGTTGATAGCGCCGGTATTCAACAGACCTGCGTAACGTTTTACTTCGTTTTTGTTGTATGCGCCATTCAGCGATACGTTCCAGCGGAAGTTGGCTTTGTCGATGGCAACCAGGTTTAAAGAGAGTTCCACACCACTGTTTTGTACGTCTGCATCCAGGTTTCTGAATACGAAAGGTTGTGGAGCAGGTTGTGCGCTCGTTACCTTGATCAGCAGGTTGTCGGTGTTTTTCTTGTACCAGTCCAACGAACCGGTAATGCGGCCGTCGGCAAATGCGAAGTCAACGCCAATGCTCAACGACTTCGTGGATTCCCACTGGAGAGCCGGGTTGTTGAACGTAACGTCGCCGATACCGCCACCGTTGATGTCGTCACCGCCATCATTGATGTCCCAATCGTTGTAGCGCTGGCGCTGTTGGTACAGGTTGTAAGGAATTTCCTGGTTACCAGTTACACCGTAACCGATACGCAGGCCCAGATCGGAAAATGCGTCAGGAACGAAACCTTCTTCAATCAGTCTCCATTTGAACGCAAATGCAGGGAAGTAGCCGTATTTGTTGTCGCCACCGAAACGGGTAGAGCCGTCAGCACGCAGGGTAGCCGTGAACAGGTATTTCTCGGCGATGCCCAGATTTACACGACCGAAGTACGACTGCAGCTCGTCAAACGATTCCGACGAATTTTTACCAATGATGCTGCTTCCCGATTCCTGGTTGGCAGAAGCAAAGTTGTTGATCATGATGTCCACGTTCGAGGTGCGGAAGTTCGTCATCTCGATGTCGCGACGGGTATAATCAAAACTCTGGTAGGAATAACCCAGGATGGCGTTCAGGTTTACTTTGTTGAACGATTTGTTGTAGGTAAAGTAGTTTTCCCACAGGCGGTTGTCCGTTTCCACGTCGATCAGGAACAGACGGCCGATACCGTTAATGGAGTTAACGACCAGGTCGCGGGAGTACGCAACTTTACGTGCACCGATCGATTGGTCGAAGCCCAGAACCGTTTTGAACGACAGGTTTTTGGTGATGCTCAGGTCAGCGGTCAGGTTACCAAGCGCACGCAGCGTTTTGGTATAGTCTTTCGCCAGTTCGAGCATAGCCACCGGGTTCGGCTCGTTCACGTTGCGTTGCAGCAGGCTGTCCGAGCCGGCTTTGCGCACAGCAAACGTAGGATTCGCTTTCAACGCAGCGCCCAGCAGGTCGCCCTGGAAACCGGAGTTGTTGGAAATCGGAATGTTGTCATCATGAACGTTGGCAATACTTACCTGTGTTCCGATCGTCAGACGGTCGTTGATGAACTTTTTGTTGCCATTGAAGCGGGCCGTGTACTTTTTCAGGCCGCTTTCCTTGATGATACCTTCCTGGTCCTGGTAACCGAACGAGAAACGGTAGTCGCCGCCATTACCACTGCCACCGTAGGTAACGTTGTGGTTTTGGGAATACGCTGTGCGGAAAATCTGATCCTGCCAGTCTGTATTCGTACCGCCGTTTACCTCTGTTGTAGGAACACCCGGATTGTAGGATTGCCATGCAGCCAGGAAACCCGGGCCGTCGAGCAGGTCATACTTTTTGGAGATCGTGCTGATACCCAGCGAGTAGTCGTACGCAAGCGATCCTTTGCCGGCAGCACCTTTTTTCGTGGTAATGATCACAACGCCGTTGGCGCCGCGCGAACCGTAGATAGCCGTTGCGGAAGCATCTTTCAATACGTCCATGCTGGCAATGTCGGATGGGTTCAGGAAGTTCAGCGGGTTGCGGGCGGAACTGGAGCCGAAACCGGCATCCGGGCCACCTGCGCTGGTTTCGCCACCTGAAAGCGGAACGCCGTCGACAACGAACAGCGGGTTGTTGCCACTGCGAACGGACGATGTACCGCGGATACGGACATTGATACCGCCGCCGGGTTCGCCGTTGGAGTTGGTGATTTGCACACCAGCCACGCGGCCCTGCATCAGTTGTTCCGGTGCTACGATCACACCTTTGTTAAAATCTTTTTCCGTAACGGAGGCTACCGCACCGGTAGCGTCGGTTTTGCGAACGGCGCCATAACCGATGACAACCACTTCATCCAGCATGGTGCCGGGTTTCAGTGCTACGTCAACAGCGTTGGAAGCGCTCAGGTCGACCACCTGTTCTGCATAGCCGGTATAGGCGATGCGTAATTGAGTGGCGCCATTGGGCACGTCCACCGAATAGTTGCCGTCGATGTCGGTAGCGGCGCCACGGGTGGTGCCTACAACCGATACAGTTGCACCGATAAGGCCTTCGCCGGACTCGGCGTCCGTGACCTTACCTTTTACGGTGCGCTGTGCCAATACAAAGCTGCTGAGTAGCATCAGAAATGCTATCAGCGCCCCGCCTTTGGTAACGGTGTTTAGAAACTTCATACGATAATAGTTTAGTTAAAGTGAAAAGAATATCTCCCACAGTGTGAAAGTCGTTTATCGGTGATTAGGATTATGATAATACAACCATTGAAAATTCTTACATGCCTGATCAAAAGACAGGTGACCTATGGAGGATTTTATTCGGAAAAGGAAAGACGAATAGGGCCGAAGCATATGGCGTGTGGTGTCCGCCTGTT
This sequence comes from Bacteroidota bacterium, assembly GCA_029561355.1. Lineage (GTDB taxonomy): Bacteria > Bacteroidota > Bacteroidia > Chitinophagales > Saprospiraceae > M3007. The sequence goes on from JAKQJD010000334.1 coordinate 17,064, forward strand.
GTGATGCGAAGGTATGATTCAACGGCATAAACCGCAAAGTCTTTTTTCAAATTTTTCAATGTTTGCTATTTTCAGAATTTTATTATGAAATTTACAAAGCATTATATAATTCGGTCATTATAAATGACTTATGAAAATTCAAAATAAAATTTGTCTTTCCCGATAATCTCTCACAGGTTGAAACGCATTCAAGTTGTCCCGGTGCTTGGCGCCCTTTGTCTTTTAGTGTAGCTTTGCCCTCGCTTATACCTGTATGATGTTACCAACTAAACAAAACCGACGTTTGCCTGCCGAATGGGAACGGCAGCGCTTCGTACAACTCACTTTCCCGCATGCCGGCACCGACTGGGCAGACCGGCTGGATTCGGTGATGCCCTGTTTTCTGGAAATCGCCGCCGCCATCAGCCGTTTTGAAGAGGTGCTCATTGTTTGCGCCGATCCTGATCAACTTCGTCCTCAATTATTTGGCAATATGGCCAACATCCGGCTGATCGGGACGCCCAGCAACGATACCTGGGCGCGTGATCATGGGGCGGTTACTATTTTTGAAAATGACCGGCCTGTATTGCTCGACTTCGTGTTCAATGGCTGGGGGCTTAAGTTTCCGGCCAATCTGGACAACCTGATTACGCGCAGCATCTATGATTCGGGCTGCTGGGACGCAGAAATCCGCCACGGCGGACTCGTACTCGAAGGAGGTGGTATCGAAAGCGACGGAGCAGGAACCCTGCTAACTACTTCCGAATGCCTGCTTTCCCCCAACAGAAATCCGCACCTGAACCAGGAAGAAATCGAAGCCCGTCTGAAAGAACTTTTCGGTCTGGAACAGGTGTTGTGGCTCCACCACGGCTACCTGGCCGGCGACGATACGGATTCTCATATCGATACCCTGGCCCGTTTCTGCGACCCGCACACGATTGCTTACGTGAAATGCGACGATCCGGAAGACGAGCACTACGAGGCCCTGCAAAAAATGGAGGCCGAACTCAGGGCTTTTCGCGACCTGCAAGGCAATCCATATCGGCTCGTGGCATTGCCATGGCCCGAAGCGCATTACGACGAAGAAGGTCAACGCCTGCCCGCGACATATGCTAACTTCCTGATTATCAATGATGCAGTGCTTGTTCCGACGTACGAATCGCCGAAAGATGAAGTTGTGCTGGATATCATCAGGTCCCTGTTTCCCGGACGGGAGGTCATCGGGATCGATTGCAATCCGCTTATTTTACAACATGGCTCCCTGCACTGTGTTACGATGCAGTATCCTGCGGAACTCAAATTTCAATGAACATTTTCATTTATCGCAATAAAGGTATTTACGCGTTGATCAATCAATAGCCGGTCAAAAATCAGTTTCTTCCGCAAACAGTTGCGCAAACGATTGCTGTTGGTAACTTTGCAATAATGTGGATAAGTTTATATACTGAAAAACGAATAAGAATTTGAACCGCACTTGATCTAATAACTAATATATGGTGTTTTGGAAAAAATCAGTTTTTTTGTTTAGTAGTCCAGAAGTACTATGAAAAGAACAACCATTAAGGACATCGCTCAGCAGTTGGGAATTAACCCCTCCACTGTGTCGCGTGCGTTGAAAGATCATCCCGACATCGGGGCGCCTCTGCGTGCGGAAATCAAAAGGCTTGCTGTCCAGATGCATTACCGCCCCAACCACATGGCAGTGTACCTGCGCCAGCGCAGCAGCAAACTGATCGGCCTGATTGTGCCGGAGGTGACGATGTTTTTTTACCCGTCTGTGATGAAGGGCATTCAAAATGTGCTGCACGACGCGGGGTATAACCTGATCATGCTGCCTTCGAACGAATCGCTGGAAAGGGAAATAGACAACATCCGCATCTGTTCCGAAAACGACGTGGCAGGTATCATGCTCTCTTTTTCCCGGTACAGGCATACTTCGGAGCAACTATCCACGCTGGAGGAAATCGGCGCTCCGGTGGTGATGTTCGACAAAATCATCGAAGACCTGCCTTATGACGCTATTATTCTGGAAGATTTCCAGTCTGCATATGACGCTGTAAATCATTTGGTTGCAACAGGTTGCAAGCGCATCGCCGGCATTTTCGGCAACCCGGAATTGCGTATTACACAACTTCGCCTGGATGGTTTCAAACAGGCTATTCAGGATGCCGGCATGGAATGCAACCCGGATTACATCTGTTTTTCCAATAGCTCATATGAAGCCGAGAAAGATGCCAGGAAACTGATGAGCCGTGCCGACGCCCCGGACGGGGTTTTCGCCATGACGGATGAAATTATCATCGGATCCTTGCCTGCATTTGTACGATCCGGCAAAAAAATACCGGAAGAATGCTCTATTATCTGCATCAGCGACGGTTTTTTGCCATACTGCCTGCACCCGAAAGTGACTTTTTTGCACCACGACGGTTATGAAGTAGGCAGCCTGACCGCCCAACGAATGCTGAAACTCATCGAAGAAGGCGTGATTGCCAACAAAAATTACAAGGGAACGGTTACTATGCTCAAGCCGCCGCTGATTGAACTTGATACGACGGTGAAGTTGAAAGGTTGATGAGGGTTGAGGGGTTGAGAGGTTGAGGGGTTGAGAGGTTGAGGGTGCTTCGCTCAAAATTATTTGAATATCTTGAGCGAAGCACCCTCAACCTCTCAACCCCTCAACCTCTCAACAATCTCAACCCCTCAACATTCTCAACTCTTCAACCCTCAACAATCTCAACCACCCAACCACCATGTCCGTAGTGAAAGTAGGGCTCGTACAACAAACCTGTTCGGGCGATAAAAAAGCGAACGTAGAAAAATCGATCCGGGGCATTGCCGAATGTGCTGCACAAGGCGCGCAACTCGTCGTGTTGCAGGAATTACATTGCGGCATCTACTTTTGTCAGGCAGAAGATACCGGCATGTTCGATCTGGCGGAACCGATTCCCGGTCCCGATACCGAGGTTTTTTCGGCAGCCGCGCGCGAACATGGCGTGGTACTCGTGAGTTCGCTTTTTGAAAAACGAGCCCCCGGGCTTTATCACAATACTGCCGTGGTGTTTGAAAAAGACGGATCCATAGCAGGGAAATACCGGAAAATGCACATTCCCGATGATCCGGCTTATTATGAAAAGTTCTATTTCACACCGGGCGACATGGGTTTTCAGCCCATCAAAACCTCTGTCGGTACGCTGGGTGTGCTCGTCTGCTGGGACCAGTGGTATCCGGAAGCGGCGCGGCTGATGGCGCTGGCCGGCGCTGAAATACTCATTTACCCTACAGCCATCGGTTGGGAAAGTTCGGATGAGCAGGCAGAAAAGAGCCGGCAACACGATGCCTGGTTCACCATTCAGCGCGGGCATGCCGTAGCCAACGGGCTGCCGGTGATAACCGTCAACAGGGTAGGGCAGGAGCCCGACTGGACCGGCGTAACCGGCGGTATTCAGTTCTGGGGTCAAAGTTTTGTGGCCGGCCCGCAGGGAGAAATACTGCACCTGGGAAGTGTCGACCTCGAAGAAAACGTAGTCATAACCATAGACAAGGCACGGACGGAATCCGTTCGACGCATCTGGCCGTTTTTCCGCGACCGCCGTATCGATTACTACGGCGGGCTGACTAAGCGGTATCTAAACGATTGATAATCAAATTAGTAAGTGAAATGCTAAACCTGTAAGGTTTTTTAAAACCTTACAGGTTTCCGACAAAAACTGCCTGCCGCTGCTCACTTGGCATCATGCAGTACCAGTAGCGGCACGGAGGTATGGTGCGCCAGTTTTCTGGAAATGCTTTCCGCAAAAAGTTTGTGCAGCATCGAATGTTCGTGCGAAACTGCCACGATGCCGTTGGCGTTCGTGGATTCTACAAAGTCGCTGACAGCCTGCGCGATATTCGAATTGTGCAGGTAGTGGAAATCGTGGGGAATATTTTCCAGTTTTTTACTCAAAATTTCCTCCTCCCTCTGATTGGGCTGTGCGTCCGCTTTCGGAAATACATGCACCACATCCAGCCCTGTGTGCTGAATATTCAGGGTTGTTTTCAGTATGTTCAGGGTGCTGTGGTTCAGGTGCATCTTGAAATCGGTAGCCAGCACGAAACGGGCGTGGTTTCGGAAAGCGGCTTTTTTAGGCACCACCAGTACCGGAATTTTACTTCCTGCAATCACATTTCCTGCCACGCTGCCGAGCAATACACCTGCAAGCCCGCTGGAGCCCGTGGTTCCCATGACGATCATGTCCGCTTTCAGGTCGGCGGACGCATGTACTATAGAGGCCGCCGGAAAGCCGACCCTGCATTCCGTTTCGATCGGCACATCCTGCAGGTTTTTATTGTTTTTGAACCTTTTAGCCCAATTGATCATGCTTTTATTGCGCTGTTTTATATAGTCGTCGATCCAGAAAGCGTCATAAACATTGTTATCGACGCCTTCGTTGGGATAAACTACATACACTGCCACAACTTTTGCATTGGCTCGCTGTGCGAGTTCCAATGCATACATCATGGCATTGTTGGCGCATTTTGAAAAATCGGTGGGAACCAGTATCGTTTTCATAATCAGTACTTTATGTTGTTTAATCTTTAAACGGAGAGAAAAAGTGTTTTTACGGATAGGCTCTAGTCCTGCTCCCGGTAATCCATTGGATCGCCGAATTCCGATTGAATATGATCGCTGTTTTTTGCTTTTTCCTCCTGTTCGTTCAGGGTAAGATTATCCGTTTTGGAGGTCTCCAGCCATATTTTTCCGGAACGCCGGAATAATTGCACGTGCAATCCGCATTCATTTTCAAAAAACTTTTCCAGTTCCCATACCGGCATGTCACCACTGAGCACAATTTCACGGGGCGTTTGCAGTTCCTTGGTTAATGCGGAAAGCAGCATTTCTTTTTCCTGAATAAGGAATTTTGCCGCACTGCTTCTAAACTCCTTGTGTGACTTGCTGAAGAAGGCCAGTTTCAGATTTGGGAAATACGCGGAGAACTGTGATTGTACTTCTCCCATGGACTTATCTGCTGACAGATGGATGGTCATGATTCATTTCATTTTATGGTACAAAACAACCCCTGAATCGACCGTAACCCAATGATTTGAATCACCGGTATACCTGATATAAAAAAAGCGCGCCAGACAAAAGTGACTTTTGCCTGGCGCGCCGGATAAACCTGTTTACTGTACGACTATTTTATATGTAGCCGAGCCTGTGTCCGACTGGATCACTAACTGGTAAATTCCTTTTTCAAGGGACGGGTTTTCAAAATGAACGTCCGTAACAGCCTCACTAACAAACGTTTCCGTTTTTTGTAGCAACCGCCCCTGCATATCGAGCAACGATAACGTAACCGCACCTGATCCGGAACCTTTCAGTTCGACGTGGAAGTCGCCCGCATTCGGATTGGGAAGCACCCGAATACCGATCCGATCCGATAAATTGGAGGTTGCGGTGGTTTCCACCATCACGATCGTAACCTTATCTACAGTGCCGCAATCATTCGTCGCCGAAAGCCTGACTACATAGTTGCCGGGGGCCGGAAAAACGTGAACAGGATTTGCAGCTGTGCTGGTATCACCGTCTCCGAATGTCCATAAATAGGTGTTGCCATTAGATGTGGTGTTGGTGAAGGTCACATTCAAATCGCTGGACAGGAAAGTAAAATTTGTCGTCGGCAACGGTTTTACAAGAACTTGCTGCACGGCAGTATCCGCGCCGAGCGCATTGCTCACGATCAGACGCGGTGTTTTGGCGCCTGCCAGCAAATAACGCACGGCATGCGGCCCGGGTCCGGTTGCCGTGAGTGGCGAGGCGCCCGCACTGAATTGCCAGGTGTACAGGCTGGACGGGGAAATGGGGCCCAGCGCCTGGAAAATGACGGTGTCTGCCCGGCAAACGGTATCCATGGAAACTGATAACTGGGCGTCGGGCGCTTGCAGGTCGAATTCGAATAAATTGATGTTATCCAGGTAAAGATTATTGCCGAAATCGTTGACGGAAACAAAACGAACAAAAATAGATTGTCCTTCAAACTGCTGTAAATCAATGTATTCGGTGCGCCAGTCGGCTGCATTGTCGGGTTTGAAATTGGCGGTCGTATTGGGTACGGTCGCCAGTTGCGGGTCTGTTTTTTCCCAAACGACGATTGGCGTCGACTGCGGATCACAATCGGCGAACACCTCCACACGCAGGCTTTCGGTATACGTGGAGTTGTACTGCGCATGCGCTACATCGAACTTCAGTCCCGGGCTCGGCAGGTTTTGCAAGTCCAGCGGCGGCAGGTAAACGTAATCCTCCTGGCCTGTTTCATTGTAACTAAAACAGTTCAGGTACAGCGCCCGGGTAGCGGCTCCGTTGGTGCCCGTAATTCCATCCGTTTCCAGGGCCCAGGTAAGGCCGCCCGTTTCCGCATCCGGATTTACGATTAGCCAGCCAGCGGGTAATGCAGGAGACGGTTCGAAATTTTGTGTAAAATAGGTACTGACAGGATTGGTAATGTACACCAGTGCATAGGCGACCGTGTCGTTGTAAATATAATCGTCGGGAGGGTAGGTGACCCAGATGCGGACCTGAACGTTTCCATTGCCGTTCAGCAGAACAGGGTTTGGGAAAGTGAAATTAAGCGTTTGCCCGACTGGTATGGCAGTTAAAGCGGATGATACAACCGGCTGATTACCAAATTGATAATTCACTGTAGCATCGGTTACGAGGTTCAGTCCGGTGTTTTTAATCTGTACCTGTACGGAATAATTAACTGGAGAACAGGCCAGAATCGTATCCGTTTGCGGAGATGCGGAAACGTTTATCGCCAGGTCGTCGGGAGCGGGGCAGTTTTTCAAACCTCCCGGCCAGTTTACTGCAATGGCCCTGCGACCCGCGACCCCGTTTTCGGTAGCGCTGCGAACGGAAACCCATTTGTCCAGTTGCGGGCTGGTGATGGCGAATGTGGCGGAATTCACTGCGGAGGACTGCACGATTTCCATGTATTTGCTACCAAGCAGGTACACGTCGTATGAGAGAGTGTCCTGCACGTCCGTCCACGTCAGGGTCATGGAATCCAGGCAAACTTTTGCAAAACTGATGTTTTGCGGTATCGGCACAATGCTGAATGGCTGGTCATTGGTATCTGTGGAACTGCCTCGTTGCAACTGAAGCCGCACTTTACCACTTATGGTAGCCGGAACTGCCCAGTCGTACATGCGGGCCGTACTGACCACCGTGGTGATGGTTTGCCAGTTGGCGCCGTTGTCGGTGGAATAACTGAGCACAAAGTTTTCGGTATTGCCGAAAGCGTCCCAGTGAATGCGCTCTGTTTCTCCCGGCACAAAACCTTCGCCGCCGTTGGGGTATGTGATGGTGACCTGGTCGGTGAGAAATTCCCAGGACAGGTAAAAAGGCTGCGGTCCCAGCGGCACTTCCATACCGGTTACGGAAATGGTATAAATGCCGGCAACGGGGTTGTCGATGGCCACCTGTTCCACGTTGTTAAGCGAATCGCGGCCTTTGCCGGCAGGCGTATTCAGAATAACGGGATCGGGTGTGGGGTCGAGTTTCCAGGGCAGGTACACGGGTGCGTTGTTGCCGGTTACCGTAATATCCAGGTCATTGATCAGCGCTTTCGGCGCAAACTCCGACGCGGGCGCTTCCGGCCAGTACAACATGATTTTTGCCTGCCGGACTCCATCGGGAATGTGCAGCGTTTGGGTGTAAGTGGCGCCGTTGTCTACCGATGCTTCGCTCCACTGATTTTGTTCGATCAGATTCAGGGCACGGCCGGCGTTCACGTGTCCCCAGCCGAATTTGAAGTCGGGTCCCACATTTCCCAGGTCGTTGGCAGAGTTGAGCAGGAGGTTTTTCAGCAATGCTGCCGTCGGTTCCGTTTGATCATGAAGCGATTTGTAGGCATGGGTCAACTGGGCCATACAACCGGCAATACCGGGAGCGGCCCCGGAAGTGCCACCGAAAACCTGGTAAGCATTGAAAGGAGAAGTAGATTCCTGATTCGTACCGTTGGCCGAAATATCGGGTTTGAGGCGCCCGTCGTAAGCCGGACCTCGGCTCGAAGTGTTGTCCAGTGCCGCAGTCGAGTTCAAATTCGCAGCGGAAATGCTGTTTTTGCCCTGTTTGTGGCCGCCTGTGATATTGCCCCATTGATTACCGGCGCCGTAATTGTCCGCACCGCAATCGTCGCCATTGGCGTTGCCGGCGGAAAATACGTGCATCAGCGTCGGGTATTCGAACATCTGTTGGTCGGTAATGCGCGACGACATCGTGTAACCGCTGTTGCAGCCGTTGGAATAGGAAGAGTTGGTGATCGTGACGTTTTCATCTAAAAACAGGTTCAGTGTCTGGCCCTGAAAATCGCTGGAATAATCCACGGCATACAGGTGCGCGCCGGCGGCCATTCCTTTTTTTCTAGGATCGAGATTACCCGCTCCGGTCAGGATACCGGCCACCCCGTCGCCGTGTGTTCCGGCATCCGGCGGCTGGTTGGTCAGGTTGGTCAAACGGCCTGCAAAGTCGATATGCGGACCCAACTGGCCGTCGTCGCGGACGAGTACGCTGACACCGTCGCCATTGTATTTTTTACCCGACTGCGCATCGCTGTCGAGCAGGTTGGAGCGGTGCAGCGAACGGCCTTTGGTGTCTTCCGGTTCGGCGGGCGGCGGAATCAGTTCCATCCATTGTATAAATGGCGCCAATGCGGCACTTTCCAGTTCATCCTGCCGGACGAGCAATTGTATAAAATGTGCATTGGTACCTGTTGTCAACACGTCCCAACCGTACTTTTTGCAAAGTTCAACGGCCGTGGCAAGTTCCACGTGGGGGTAAATCTGTACATTTACGGCTAAACGATCGCCCGATACGGCCCATTCGCCATACGGGCGTTCGCGAAGGTTCCGGGCAAGTTTCCATACCGGCTGTACCGGCACAATGCTTTGTACCTGTATGCGCTCCAGTTGGGTCAGGTCGTAATATTCGGGTATGGAAATCAGGTAAATACCGCCCGGGATGTATTCGAGTATATCGATACCGGAAGCCGCCAGCAGTGCGCGGTTTTCTGTGGAAATCAGTTTTTCCGTACGAATAAACCGAACGTACCTTCCGGAAGAAATTTCATTTTTATCCGGAAGCAAAAGTTTAAAAGTGTTGAAATTTGCGGGCAGTTTTTCCACGCCGAAACTGAAATGTACCGGGAAGGCAGATTGGCCGTGCAGCGTAAAAAAAGAAGCAAGAAAGAAGAAAACAAACAAAGGGAATACGCGTCTGAACATATGCGGAGAAAGGTTTGATCTACAAGTAAGTTGATTTGGTCGGCAAAAATCTTGCATCCGGCAACCAAAACCCGATAATCGGGTTGGTTTATCAGCGCCAAAGTAACCTGCTTTCCGTTAAAATACAGAAGGATAAACTGTCATATTCCGTCAAATTCAGCCACCGGGGAAAGGTGGCTGCCGAAAAAACGAACCAGAAACATGATTTCACCGATAGCCTGGGTAGGATTTATCATTTTAGTATTGCTGTTGATGGCCGTCGATCTGGGCCTGCTGAACAAAAAAGTGCACACCCCGACGTCAAAAGAAGCCCTGTACAGTACGCTGGGTTGGGTTTTACTGGCGCTTGGATTCAATGTGTGGATTTATTTTGCTTACCAGCACCAATGGCTGGGTCTGGGAACCTACCAGCATGAGCCGATGGGCGGATACGAGGCGGCATTGAAGTTCCTCACCGGATATTTGCTGGAGGAATCGCTCAGTATCGACAACCTTTTTGTGATGGCGCTGGTATTCGCCCGTTTTCAGGTACCGAAGGAGTTTCAGCACCGCATTCTGTTTTGGGGCATTCTGGGAGTGCTCGTGTTCAGGGGGATTTTGATCGGAACCGGCGTTTGGCTGGTGCACTATTTTACCTGGCTGTTTTATTTTTTCGGCGCTTTGCTGTTGTATTCTGCCTATCGTATGTTTCAGCACAAAGAGGAAGAGACCGACGTCGATATGGAAAGATACTGGATCGTACGTTTTATCAGCCGGTTTTACCCGGTGAGCAATTCCTATGATCATGGTCATTTTTTTACCATAGAAAATGGCCGCAAAGCCGTGACGCCCATGATGATAGCGCTGCTGGTGATCGAGACGACGGATATCCTGTTTGCGTTCGATTCGGTGCCGGCCGTGTTTTCGATTACCACGGATCCGTTCCTGGTTTTTTCCTCCAATATTTTCGCGATCATGGGATTGCGCTCCATGTATTTTGTTCTGGCAGATATGCTGAACCGCTTTGAGTACCTGCGCTACAGCCTGGTTGCGATCCTGTTTTTTATCGGGGTCAAAATGATCCTGATACCCTTGAAAGTACATATTCCCATCGGACTTTCCCTGGGCATCATCGGCCTGTTTATGATAGCGGGAATCGCGTTTTCACTCCTCCAAAGAAAGGAAGATAACCCCGCGGAAGAGGATGATATGGCTGAATAATGTTGTGTTCTCAAAGCCATTCCAAAAATTTAACAGCCGTCTATCTTGACAATTTGAAAAAGCGGATTATTTTTGTATCTGTTAAAGGGCTTTTGGCAAGGGTTTTGTGCTTGTGAATAGTCGTTTGACAGAACATTCATTCACCTTATTCATTCATTTCAACTTCCGTAAAAAATCCTCCGGATTCCCGGGAGTTATAACCTAAAACTTGACTTTTGCCATGAAACATTGGGAGAAGGGTAAAAAGGATATCCGCCGCACGGACGAATCGTCCTACCTACAACAAGACCACAAGAAGAAAAAATTAAAACCTGTAGAAAAAACAAAATACCGCTTACGCGGTGTTTCAGACCAAGAAGAATAGCAGAAATACAGCAAGTTTTCAGCGGAAAAGGACTCGTCCTTTTCCGCTTTTTTTGTGCCCCAGTGGCTCTCAAGTCCTCTCTTACTAAAGCATTGCAAAAGGAGATTCCAGCGACTTTTTCAGGTAGTAGGATGCGTTTTCCCGAACGATAATGTCCAGGGGAAGATATTGCTGGGAAGGAATTTCCTTTCGCAGGATCAGGTGGTGCACCAGCGAATGCACCCCGAGGTAACCCTGCCGCCAGGCGTTCTGGTTGATCAGGAAACGAATTTTATTGGATTCCAGCAGCCGGAGATTGGGCTCGATCAGATCGAAGCCAACAATTTTTATCTGGGTCGCCAGGCGATCGTCCAAAGCCTCTACAAGTTTGTATGCCCTGGAATTGGTGACGAAAAAGCCTTTGAGGCGCGGGTTGTTTTCCAGTTGGCCGACTGCCCAGGCTTTCATCTGGACAGGATCGTCGAATGCTTCGAATACGGCCGTATGAATACCGATATTCTTGGGCGCCACCCGGTCGAAAAAATCCTTGAAACCCTGCTGTTTGGCTTGCAGGTGCCGGGCGCCGGGCACTTCCCGGTCGAGATTGAGTACCATGGCATGGTCGCCGTCGTTGAGGCCGAAATTGAGCAGCCTGCCGGCCAGAACGCCGCTTTGGTAGGAATCCTGTCCGATATAACTGAGCGCATCGGTGCCCTCTATTTGCGTGTTGATCATCACTTTCGGAATGCCGAGCCGGGTCGTTTCCTGAATCAGCCACATGGACTCGTCGTGAAACAAGGGGGCGATCAGGACGCCGTCAGGAGCCGTAGCCACCACGTTTTTCAGGATATCCAGATAACTTTTGGGCTCGAACAAGGGAAAAAAATGGAACTCGATCTGCGCGCCGTATTGCCCGACGGTTTCTGCAGCCCGTTCCACACCTTCTTTCGGCTGTTCCCAATACGGATCGAAACGGTAGTCGGGCAAAATGACTGCAATCCGGTAGGTCTTCTTGTTATTGGCCAGGGATCGCGCCATCATATTCGGTTCATACCCCATTTCTTCCATCACTTTCAGCACCCGGGCCCGTACGTCGGGCGATACGTGCCCCCGGTTGTGCAACACGCGATCGACGGTTCCGATGGAAACGCCCGTTTGCGCGGCAATGTCTTTTATTCTGATCTTTTGTTGCATGAAAATGGTGTCCGAAAAAGATGCCGACGCGAAGTTATGTCGCCCTTTCCGGAAACAAATATCCGTACAATATCTTTACCGTGTACGCACACACGCTAAAAAAAATATGCCGTGTGCGCACACGGTCTGAATAATATGCCGTACTTTTGACCCATTAAGAAATTGCTCATTGCCGGAAAAGGCATGCATCATTCAACCGGATTTTTTGATAACATTATGAAAATCAAGGAAAAAACCGCCACGGGTTACCTCAAGTACGAACTCAAGAATTTTGAAAAAATGCCTGTAAAAATCTGGGAGGATTCCCAGGAGGCATCCCGCCACGTGGCCCGCTCCATTGCGCTGGCGATCCGGCAAAAGCAGCAGGACGGGGAACACATCGTACTCGGTCTGGCTACCGGCAGCACGCCTATTAAAGTGTACGAGGATCTGGTGCGCATGCACAAGGAAGAAGGCCTGAGTTTTCAGAATGTTATCACGTTCAACCTCGACGAATACTATCCCATGTCGCGGGAAGCGCAGCAGAGTTACTGGCGTTTTATGCACGAATATTTGTTCGATCACGTCGACGTGCTGCCCGAGAATATCCATATTCCCGACGGCACCCTGCCAATGGAAAAAATTGCCGGCTACTGCGAATTTTATGAAAAACAGATCGACCTGGCAGGCGGCATAGATATTCAGTTGCTGGGCATCGGCCGCACCGGCCACATCGGCTTCAATGAGCCCGGCGCCTGGGAAACTTCCCCGACCCGCATGGTCAGGCTGGACCACATTACCCGGCACGACGCGTCCAGGGATTTTCAAAGCGGCGATGACGTGCCTTACCGCGCCATTACCATGGGCGTCGGCAGCATTTTTAAAGCGCGCACGGTGTACCTGATGGCCTGGGGACAGCACAAGGCTTCCATTATTCAACAAGCCATCGAAGGAGAGATCAGCACCTCCGTACCGGCTTCCTTTTTGCAAAAACACCCGAACGTCAAAGTCGTTCTGGATAAAAGCGCGGCCGAAGAACTGACCAAAATGAAATCGCCGTGGCTGGCCGGCATCTGTAACTGGAACGACGACCTGATTTGCAAAGCCGTGGTTTGGCTGTCCCAAAAAACAGGCAAACCGATCCTCAAACTCACCGACGAAGATTACAACGAGCATGGCCTGAGCGACCTTATCATTGAACAGGCCAACTCTTATGAACTTAACATACAGATTTTCAACAGATTACAACGAACCATTACCGGATGGCCGGGTGGCAAGCCCCATGCCGACGATACCAACCGTCCCGAGCGCGCCAAACCCGCCAAAAAACGCGTCATCCTGTTCAGCCCGCACCCCGACGACGACGTGATTTCCATGGGCGGCACTTTCCAGCGCCTGGTCGATCAGGGACACGAAGTACATGTGGCGTATCAAACTTCCGGCAACATCGCCGTGCACGATTACGATGCGCTGCGCTATGCCGAGTTCATGCGCGAGTTCAAATCCAGCCAGGGTACGCTGGACGAGACAGCCTCCGCGCTCTACGACAAGATCATTCATTTTTTGAATACAAAAGATTCCGGTACGCCGGATATTCCCGAGGTGCGCAGCATCAAGGGCCTGATCCGGAGAGGCGAGGCGCGTGGTGGCGCGCGCTTCACCGGGTTGCAGGATAAGCAGATCCATTTCCTGGATATGCCGTTTTATGAAACCGGAAAAACCCGCAAAATGCCGCTCGGCGATGCCGATATCCAGATCATTGTCGATCTGATGGCGCGTGTCAAGCCGCACCAGGTTTTTGCCGCAGGCGACCTGGCCGACCCGCACGGCACCCACCGCGTTTGTCTGGATGCCATTTTCGAGTCCTTCCGCAGGCTCGACAACGAGGCCTGGATGAAAGACTGCTGGCTGTGGATGTACCGCGGCGCCTGGCACGAGTGGGCGGTGCACGAAATAGAAATGGCAGTGCCGATGAGTCCGCAGCAACTACGCAAAAAACGCCAGGCCATTTTTATGCACCAGAGCCAGAAAGACCGCGCGCCTTTCCCCGGCGACGACAGCCGCGAATTCTGGCAACGTGCAGAAGACCGAAACAAGGGAACTGCCCAGATGTACCGCGATTTGGGGCTGGCGGAATATGAGGCGATGGAGGCGTTTGTGCGGTGGAAAGGGTAGGATATGAAAGATCTGAAAATCAATCACTTGCAACACGTCGGTATTCCGGTTACCGACCTGCGTACTTCGGAAGCCTTTTATGAAACGCTGGGCTTTCAGAATGTCATGTCTTCCACTTTCGAGTTTGCCGGAGAGGCAGGCGGTAAGGTAGCGATGATGAAAAACGGAAGCGTAATCATCGAATTGTACCAAATGCCCGAAACGGAGCTTCGTAAAATCCGGGAACGTGGAGACGGCCATATTGACCACGTCGCTTTTGATGTGGATGATGTGGAATTCACCTTCCAAACCCTGAAAAATGCAGGATTCCAGGTTCTGGAACCAGCGCCCGTATTTCTGGCCTTTTGGAAAAACGGGTGCAAATATTTTAATATTCTTGGGCCGGACGGGGAACGACTGGAGTTTAATCAGATTTTATAAGCGCTTGCGCTGTCTTTCTTTTGCTAAAGCCCTTTGATTTTATTCTTTTCAAGGGCTAATTCCGGCTCGTTCGTCGTAATAAAATCAAATCCCTGCCGCAATAGCCAGTCCATTTCCTGGGCTTCGTTCACCGTCCAGGCATTGAGAATGATTTTGTTTTTCCGGGCCATTTCAATCCATTCGGGATGCGCATGGAAAACGGAAAAATGGTAGTCGGCGCCGCGCACGCCATCGGTTTTCAACTGATCGGGATCGTGATTGCCTTCCAGGTATTGCGTAACGGCTCCGGGTTCCAGTTGCAGGATTTTTTTCAGAATATCGTAGTCGAAACTGATGTAAACCACCCGGCTCTGCACTTTCAGGGCATGCACCAGCCTCCAAACCTTCTCGGCGATCAACTGCCCGCGCTCCTTGCTTGTCTCTGAAGGTTTGATTTCGCAAACCAGCAGCGTATGCTGGTTTTTCGACATGCCTGCCCGCAGGTATTCCCGCAGCGTAGGCAGTTTTTCACCATTGGAAAGCGGGAATTTCACCAGATCGGCATAGTTCGTTTTTTCGATGGACATTTCATTATACGCCGGATCGTGGTTGATCACGAGCGAATCATCTGCTGTCATGCGCACGTCGAATTCCGAGCCTGCACAACCCAGTTCGATGGCCGTGCGCAGGGAAGCGATGGAGTTTTCCGGCAATCCGCGTTTTTTCCAGGCGCCGCGGTGGGCGACCACGGGGTTATCTGCTGCTTTAAAACGGACCTCCGATGCGGGTTTGAAACAGCCTGCAGCGAACAGCAAAACGATTGCCGGTAAAAGTGACTTTGATTTTATATTCATGATTCCCCGGATGTTTTAGTTTCATTTCTAAGTCGCATAATTTATGTCAGACCATGATTTCAATATGATTAATATGATGGCCATGATTATCGAATGCATAATCATGGCATCTTATTAATCACGTTAAAATTAAAGTCAAAAATCCGTTTTAATCCGCAAAATCGCATCCCCATCACAGTCAAACAAATCAGCCCACCCAAACGGGCAGGCTGATCCATATTGTGGTGGGAAATATGGGGCTGGGATTACCAGCGGTTAATACCCGATGTTCTGGGTGAGATTCGGATTGGCATCGCGTTCCAGTTGCGGAATCGGCATCACCCAGTGGTTGCGGTCGCAGTGGGAATAGTCCATTTTCACTGCAGGGCCTACCACACCATTGTTGCAGGTGTAGGTGTATTCGTCGAGGGCCAGCATGACGTCGGTGGCTGTTTCCGCCCGCATCAGGTCATCCCAGCGTTGCGCTTCGAATGCCAGTTCGAGTCTGCGTTCGTTCAGAATCGCCAGTTTCATTTCCGATTTGGACAGAGACGAAGATACCGGCGCAAGTCCTGCGCGGCTGCGCACGATATTGAGCGTGATGGCC
Source organism: Bacteroidota bacterium (assembly GCA_029561355.1). Lineage (GTDB taxonomy): Bacteria > Bacteroidota > Bacteroidia > Chitinophagales > Saprospiraceae > M3007. Next base: position 33,031 of record JAKQJD010000334.1, read on the forward strand.
GCTTCTGCCGGACTGCCGAGTTCGTTTTGCGCTTCCGCTTTCAGCAGAATGATGTCGGCCAGACGGAGCAGGTAATAGTCGTCGCCGCTGGCCCAGCCGGCCGGGTGTTTCTGTTTGTAATTGAACGGAATGGAAGTGGCCGGATCGGCGCAGGGGTTCCAGTTTTCGTCGGCCCAACTGATCGGATCGCCGTTACCGTCGGTATTCCAGAAAACGATGTTGGCATTTTTGCGTACCACGTCGCCGGCGGCATCGTATGCAGCCACCAGGTCTTTGGAAGGCACGCAGTATTTCTGCCAGCCGTCTTCCGGCGCGAGGTATAGTTCGATGCCCCAGCACGATGCCGACCAGTTGCCGGTTTCGAACGGGATTTCCAGAATGGATTCCGAACTCATATAGTGCTGACCGTCAAAGAGATCGGCATAGTTGGTCAGCAGGGAGTAACCTGCCGGGCTGGAAATAACCGCATTGCAGTGCTCCAGCACGTGGCTGTAATCGCGGTCGCTGCGTTGCGCCCACACTTTTGCCAGCAGGGCATTGGCGGCGCCTTTGGTAGCGCGCACTTTGTTGATGTTCGCGCTGCTGCCGTAGGAGTCGGGCAGGTTTTTGGCTGCCAGGTCGAGGTCTTCCACAATCTGGGCATACACCTCCGCTTCGGATGCGCGGGTTTTGCGTGTGATATCCGGATCGGCCGTATTGGATTGCAGTTCGAGCGGTACGCCGCCGTACATTTTTACCAACTGAAAGTAGTGCATGGCGCGCAGGAAACTGGCTTCACCGATGATCTGGTTGCGGCGGTCTTCCGTGAGGGCCGGATCGTTGATACTGCCGATTTTATCCAGCAGAATGTTGCTGCGGGCGATGCCGCGGTACAGGGCGCGCCAGTTGGCGAAGTTATGGTCGTTGCTGGCCGGCAGAATGAAGCGATCGTAATCGAGGAAGGTTTCCTCGTTGTTTCCGCCGGGGTATGCGTTGTCGGAGCGTACGTCGCTCAGCATCACATTTTCCCACTGGTAATAATCGGAAGCATAAAAAAGATTATAGCAGCCGGTGAGGGCATTTTCAATGTCTTCCGCTGTTTGATAGGCATTGCCGGTGGTGAGGGAAGTCTTGGGCTTGTCATCCAGGAATTTGGTACAGGAATCCAACACCACTACGGACAAGATCAGCAACGCCGCTTGCAGGTAAAAAGCATTTTTTTTCATATTTCTGATTGCGTTGAAATTTAGAAACTGAGGTTGAGGCCGAGGATAAAGTCGCGGGAGTGCGGGTAGGTTCCAAAATCCACACCCGGTGCGGTATTCTGGTTGGTGGCGCCTTGCCCGGTGCTGCTGAATGCGCTGACTTCGGGGTCGAAACCGGAGTAGTTGGTGAATGTGAGCAGGTTTTCCACGGTGCAGTACACCATAAAACGGCTCATTTTCAATCGTTTGAGTTTTTCAGCCGGGATGTTGTAACCCAGCGTGAGCGCTTTCAGGCGGATGTAAGAGCCGTTTTCCACATAGCGCGTCGACACGGCGGAGTTGTCCCAGTTGGACGGAGACACACCGGGGATATCGGTCACGTCGCCCGGATTTTTCCAGCGGTTGAGCACGGTAGCCGACTGGTTCATCGGGAGCACCATCGATTCCGTGAGAATTCGGGTAGCATTGAGGATGTCGTTGCCCTGCACGCCCTGGAAGAAGAAGTCGAGGGTGAAGTTTTTGATCGTGAAAGAGTTGCTGAATCCGAAGATGAATTTCGGGTTGGCATTTCCGATGATGCCCACACTGTCGGCGCCGCCGTCGGCGGTTTTCAGGTAAACGATTTTGCCGGTAGCCGGATCGACCCCCTGTGAGTACTTGCCATAGAAAGAACCCAGCGGCGAGCCCGCCTGTACGATGGCGGTGTTCAGGCTGGTGCCCGCAGGATTCACTTCACCGGTGTGCAGGGTGGTGCCCACAATGTCGAGCACTTTTCCCTTGTTAAAGGAAATATTGAAATCGGTGGCCCAGCGGAAGTTTTCGCGAACGAAGTTTTTCGAACTGACCTGGAACTCGAAACCCTTGTTTTCAATACTACCCGCATTTTGCAGGGCGCTCGCAAAGCCGGTGCTGGTGGGTTGCGTTACTTCCAGCAGCAGGTCGGTGGTTTTTTTCGTGTAGTAATCCGTCGTGAACGTGAGGCGGCCGTGCAGCAGCGTCAGGTCGAGGCCGATGTCCACCTGCGATGTTTTTTCCCAGCGCAAGTCCTTGTTTTCCAGCGTGGTAGCAATAAACGCAGGCTGGTTTTGTCCGCCGATCAGGTATTTCTGTAGCGTGTCCACCAGGCCGTACCAGGCATACGGGCGGGAGCGGTCGTTGCCGACGATACCCCAACCGGCGCGGAGTTTCAACTCGTCGATGCCGGTGACGTTTTTGAAAAAATCTTCCTGTGAAATTTTCCAGCCCCCGGAGAACGACGGGAAATATCCCCATTTGTGCTCGGGTGAAAACTGCCCCGAACCGTCGGCGCGGAAATTGGAAGTCAGGAAGTACCGGTCATTATACGAGTAATTCAACCTGCCGATCGCTGCCACGTGCGATTGTTGTGCGAAATCGGAATACGGCGTGGCTTTTACATTGCCGGATTCGACGGAGTTGTCGGGTGCGCCGGTGAAGTCATGCGACGATTTGTACAGATTGTCATTCGTCTGGCGCGAAGCGATAAAGCCGCCCATCAGCGCCACGTTGTGCTGGTTGAAATTGGTAACGAAGTTGGCCGTATTTTCAGAAATCCAGTAGTTGTAATCATAGGTGTTTTCGGCTGCCAGGCCTTTGAGCGACTGGCCGTACCGCGTTTGTACGGAATCCTGGAAGGAGGTGAATAAACCGTTCGATTTTTCAAAGCCCAGCAGGCTTTTCAGTTTCAGCCCTGTGGCGACTTCCGATTCGGCGTACACGTTGCCGTGCACGCGACTGGTGGAGAACTTGTGGTCGGGCTGGTACACCGTGGAAACCGGGTTTTCCAGGTCGTTGATGAACGGGCTTCTGGCGTATTCCTCCGGCTTGTCGGCATCGCGGATGCCGATGTTCGGCAGGGTAGTGTAGAGGCGCGAAATAACGCCATTGCGTTGATTTTCAGGCACATCGATGTCCGACCACTTGTCGTAAGCCACTGCGGTGCCGACTTTCAGGAACTTGACCAACTGGTGGTCGAGGTTCAGTTTGAAAGTACCGCGGCTCAGTTTGTTGTTGAGCACGATACCGTTCTGGTTGATAAAAGAACCGGATGCGTAATAGGAAGTTTTGGCTGTGCCGCCGGTGGCTGCCAGGTGGTAGTTCTGGGTGATGGCGGTGCGGAAAATCTCGTCCTGCCAGTTGGTATTGGCGTTGTATTTATTCCAGTCGGTCGACTCGCCCATTTCGGTCATCAGGTCGCGGAACTGGTCGCTGTTCAGCACGTCCATGCGTTTCCATGCTTTCGAGAACGTAGCGGAGGTATTGAAATTCAGTTTGAGTTTCTGGTTTTTGCCACGTTTGGTCGTGATGATCACCACGCCGTTGGCGCCGCTGCTGCCAAAAACAGCCGCCGAGGAAGCGTCTTTCAGCACGGTGATGCTTTCGATATCCGCCGGGTTGATTTCGTTGGTGTTGTAGGTAGGCACCCCGTCGACGACGTACAGCGGATCGCTGCCCGAGGTAATGGAAGATGTACCGCGTACGCGGATGGAAAAACCGGCTTGCGGTTGTCCGGAAGAGCGGATTACCTGTACACCGGCGGCTTTGCCTTCCATGGCGTAACCAAACTGCGTGTTGCCCCGGTTTTCAAGGTCTTTGGACGACAGAGTAGCCACCGATCCGGTGAGGTCTTTTTTCTTCTGGGTGCCGTAACCGACTACAACAACTTCCCCGAGGTTGGTGGAAATTTCTTCCAGGGTAACCGTAAGGTTGCTTTTACCGTCGACAGACACTTCCCGGGTTTCGAAGCCGGTGAAGGAAAAAACGAGTACGGCATAATCCGGCGCATCGATTTTGAAATTGCCGTTACCATCTGTGGTGGTGCCTACGTTGGTGCCTTTTACCCGCACCGTCACGCCGGCCAGCGGTTCGTTTTTCTCGCTTACCACACGGCCGGTTACGACCTGAGCAAGTACGTCGGCCGGGGCGGTTTTTTCAGTAATGACGATCAGGCCGCTGTTCAGTTTTTTGTAAAGCAGTTCCGAGCCGGCGAGTACCTGGTTCAGTACGCTTTCCACGGGTTCATCTTCGGTAATTACGTCCACTTTGTTTTTGAGCGCAGGTAATTCGTAGTTGTACAAAAACCGGAGCGAGGTTTGTTTTTCAATGGCTCTGAAGACTTTTTTGAGCTCCGTTTGCTTCAGGTGCAGGGTTACATTTTGTGCATCTACTCCTTTTGCCATGACCTGCAAAGAGGTTAGAAGAAGGAGTGCGGCAGTTATTTTCATAACGCGAAACGATTTTGCAACATAACTTTGCTGAGAAAGCCATCTTGCGATGGGTACTTTTGGCTTCATACAATTAAAAATAAAGGTTGAACAATAGGGAGCCTTGCGTACGATCCTCTTCGTGAAAGGTTCCCGGTTTAATTCTGCCGGGGAATGTTGGCGCATTTCCCGGTTTTTT
>JAKQJD010000350.1 GCA_029561355.1 Bacteroidota bacterium
CTCGACACTACCAATGGCGAGTGGTACTGGGCGAAGAATCCCGACGGGCAGGCCGATACGCTGAACGACAAGGCGGGTCCCTGGAAATGCCCCTACCACAACGGCCGGGCTTGTATGGAAATCATGCAGTTTGCCGATCGGTTGGCTGTTCGTTAGTTTTGCCCCATGCAGCAAACGAAAATGGTGTCCGACATCCTCGATTTTTATGCCCAAACCAATACGGCTTTCCTGCATGCGCGCGGCGCTCAGGCAACGCGGCTTTTGGCAGGCGTGTTGAACGGCCAACTTGGCGAAAAAATCCTGGAATTCGGCTTCGGTACCGGCTCCACCACCGTTCACATGGCGGCAGCGTTTCCACAAACGGATTTTTACGGCGTGGACGTGTCGCAGCGAATGTTCCGAAAAGCGCAGGCGCGTCTGCGTTTTTGCGGACTGGAAAAACGGTGCCGGCTTTTTCTGGTGCAGCCCCGGGAAAAACTCCCCTTCGAAGACCGGTTTTTTGATAAAATCTTTGTGGAATCGGTGCTTGCCATGCAGCCCGGCGAACAACTCGCATTCGCCGTGCAAGAAATCGCGCGGCTGCTGAAACCCAGCGGCCGGCTCGTGATGAACGAAACGCTCTGGCTGGAAACAGCCAGCCAGTCCGACATCGATCGATTTAACAATCTGTGCCTGGAAAAATTCGGTGTCATTCAGGCCAACGGCCATTACCCGTACATAAGTGACTGGATCGAATTGCTTGCAAAACACGGTTTGCGGGTAGATACCTGGCGTTCGCTCGACGATCCGGATACAGATAAGGGCCTGGCGCCGCGCGGTTGGGCGCCCCGTTTGTCTGCAATTTTTACCTTTTTTGGAAGATTGAAAGTTAGGCTATGGCCGCAGTTCCGGAAAATTCAGGCAGGTTATGAACGGGAGGAATCGGTGTTTTATGAAAACCGGAAGTACCTGACAGGCATGCTGATTTCCGCAACGCGGGTGTAGGATTATAATTTTCGCAACGCCGCCCAAACATCCCCGTAATCAAACACC
>JAKQJD010000351.1 GCA_029561355.1 Bacteroidota bacterium
ATCACCCGCAGCATCCAGAACCGCGCGGAACTGCTGTCGACCGAGGTGAATACGCTCAACGAGCGCCTCTCGCTGGTGGGCAACCTTTCCAACCTCTCGCTGCAACTGTACAGCTGGTACATCAACGTCGGCCATGCCCGCAATGCCAAGGACGCCGCCGCCATCCAGGAGTTTTTCGCCTCCCGGCTGCCGCCCGATGCGCACCTGACCAAAGGTTTTTTCGCGCGCCTCTACCTGTACCAGGCCTATTGCTGGCATGCGCTCATCCTGCAGGATTTCCTGATGTACTACCGCTACACGCAAAAATGGGTCGATCTGTTCCGCGACGAGCCGCATATGTACCGGGTGGAAACGCTGTTTTACGTGAAGGCGCTGCACAACCTTCTGCTGGCGCATTTTATGCTCCGCAAGCACAAGAAATACGACGAAACGCTCACGCTGTTCGAGGCGTTTTCTCACACGGAAGAAGCCAATGCCAACGACAACATACGTGTACAAACCTTTGTCTATCTGACCATTGCACGTATTAACGGCCATTTCCTGAAAGGTACCTTTTCCGAGGGCTTATACCTCGTTCCGGAAATTGAGGAAAAACTGGCGCAGTACCAACTCCTCATCGACCACCACCGGACGCTGGTGCTGTACTACAAAATTGCCAGCCTGTACTTCGGCGCCGGTGATGCCGAGAAAGCCATCGAATACCTGCACCGCATCATCCACTGGAAGGTGAACCTGCGCAGCGACCTGCAATGCTACGCCCGCCTGCTGCACCTGATCGCACACTACGAACTGGGCAATTTCGACATCCTCGAACACCTGATCAAGTCTGTCTATCGATTCATGGCGCAAATGGAAACGCTGAGTGTGGTGGAAGAGGAAATTTTCCGTTTCCTCCGCAAAGTATTCCAACTCAACAGCCCCGCCCGCGTACGCGCCGCGTTCGTTATCCTGAAAGAAAAACTGGAAAAACTCCAGGACAGCCCCTTCGAAAGCCGCTCATTCATGTACCTCGATATTATAGCCTGGCTGGAAAGTAAAATCGCGGGCGTGCCGATTCAGGAGGTAATCCGGAATCGGGAGAGCGGGCTGGCGGAGGGAGGGAAAAGATAGTTATTGGTTATT
>JAKQJD010000359.1 GCA_029561355.1 Bacteroidota bacterium
CCATTTAAAACATTGGTAAAAGTCAGGTTCTGCACCGAAAAACTGCCCGAAATATTGACCGTCCCACTGGTAACTGTCAGGTTTTGCATGGTGTTGGCGCCCGAAAAATTGGCCGTGCCGCTCGTAGCCAATACATCGCCGTGGCTGCTGTTGTTGGGTAGCGTCACCGTGCCGCCTGAAATTTCCAGAGAACCTGTGCCGCTGATCGTCGACGTACTTAGGTTGTTGGTGCCACCGCCGAATTCCAGACCGGCTATCGAAGCAATGCTGAACGCGCCGTTGTGTGTGCCGCCGCCGGAGAGGTTCAAAAAACCGCCGGAAACCTGAATGGTGCCGGTATTGTTAAAAACGGCATGGATAGAGAGTGTTCCCGTGCCTTGTTTGTCAAAAGTACCGGCATTGTTGATGACACCGCCGCCGTTGCTTACCGTCCAGTTGGCCGCTCCGTTGGCATTGAAGGCTTGCAGGACAGGAATATTCAATACACAATTGTAACGCAAACTGATTTGCCCGCCGGTGTAATTGGCCCCGCTGTTCAGGTTAAGGGTCTTTTTATTCAAAGTCTTACCGGCGCTGCTTATCGTCGTCAAACCTGTAATGTTTATTGTCCCTGTGGCCGTGCCGTCGGTACTGCCGAGCGTACCGCCTGACCATGCTAAGGTACCCGCTACCGTCACGTCGCCCGTATTACCCAGCACTCCGTTACTCATGTCTAAATAACCGCTGATAGCAATAGGGCCTGTGCCGTTGATCGCACCATTTAAAACATTGGTAAAAGTCAGGTTCTGCACCGAAAAACTGCCCGAAATATTGACCGTCCCACTGGTAACTGTCAGGTTTTGCATGGTGTTGGCGCCCGAAAAATTGGCCGTGCCGCTCGTAGCCAGTACGTCGCCGTGGCTGCTGTTGTTGGGTAGCGTCACCGTACCACCTGAAATTTCCAGAGAGCCTGTGCCGCTGATCGTCGACGTACTCAAGTTGTTCGTGCCGCCGCCAAATTCCAGGCCGGCTATC
>JAKQJD010000365.1 GCA_029561355.1 Bacteroidota bacterium
TTCGAGTAAATCCTTGTTTTCCAAAAAAGTTCGTTTTTTTACGCCGCAAAACTATCCACATCTCTTCAAGTCATGCGCATCCTCTACTTTTTTATTTGCCTCATTTTCCTGCTTTTCGCCGGCTGGCAATACAACGACCCGGATCCGTACATATGGATTCCGATTTATGGTTTCGTCGCATTGGAATTCGGCCTGGCAGCATTTGGCAAAAAGATGCCGTACGCATTATTGCTGGCCGGGCTCGCTGCTATCGGTATTTTTATGCTCACGTACATTCCGGATGTGTACAACTGGATAAAAATGGGCGAACCGAGCATTGTGGAAAGTATGAAAGCAGAGCGCCCCTGGGTGGAATTGACCCGCGAAGGGTTGGGTTTATTGCTGTGCGTCCTGTTTCTGGGCTGGCGGGCATGGCAGCGACGGCCGGCGTAAGCCAAATTATGTTTTATATGAAATTTCAGAATGGTTAAAAAATTCGTTTTAAAATTAGTGTTTTTTATACCGTTTGGAATATTATATGGAATTAGGGGAATATGCCCGGTGCTCGCCAAATTATCGCCGGAACATTCACATTTTATTTGAAAATTTCTATCTCTGAAATTATAAGAATTACAACATTTTTTTTTCTATCTTTGGCGGCTTTTAAAAATGGCCTCCTGAAAACAACGGGGTGACTACTACAGTCACCCCGTTGTTTATCAATGCCGGCCGCAAAAGTGCTGCCCGAAATTTTTCGACTAAAAAAATCAGGCAACCGGGATTAGGTTATTTAAAATATTCCTTAATTTCATCGGCCGAAATGATACGCCCTGACCTGAAGCGGGCAGGGTATTTTTCACTACTACGTACGGAACATCATTACTACCGGACAGATTAAATAATCAGAACAGAAGATGTCAGCGATTGCAACTGAACACGACATAATCACCGAAAGCCTTCAGAAATATTTCGGTTTCGATTCCTTCAAAGGCGAACAACGCGCCATCATCCGCAGTCTTTTGGAAGGAAAAGACACCTTTGTTATTATGCCTACCGGCGGCGGCAAAAGCCTTTGTTACCAACTCCCGGCACTTATGCTCCCCGGCACCGCCATCGTAATCAGCCCGCTGATCGCTCTGATGAAAAATCAGGTCGACTCCATCCGCGGCTATTCCGAAGAAGACGAGGTGGCGCACTTCCTCAATTCCTCCCTGACGAAGGCGCAAATGAAAAAAGTAAAACAGGATATTACCGATGGCAGAACCAAACTGCTGTTCGTAGCGCCTGAAACCCTCACCAAAGAGGAAAACATCGAATTTTTCCAGAACTCCAATATCTCTTTTGTAGCCGTCGACGAAGCGCACTGTATTTCCGAATGGGGACACGATTTCCGCCCGGAATACCGCCGCATCCGTCTCATGCTCGACGCTATCGCCCGCGACGTGCCGATCATGGCGCTCACTGCAACCGCTACGCCGAAGGTGCAACAGGATATCCTGAAAAACCTCGACATGACGGCTGATGCCACGTACATCTCCTCATTCAACCGCGACAACCTGTTTTACGAGATCCGCCCGAAAATTAAAAAAGACCAGACGATCAAACAGATCATCCAGGTCATCAAGGAAGAATTCCGGGGCGAATCGGGCATCGTATACGTGCAAAACCGCAAAACCGCCGAAGACATCGCGGAAATGCTGGTGGTCAACGACATAAAAGCAGCACCATATCACGCCGGCCTCGACCCGAAAACACGCGCCAACACGCAGGATGCATTTCTGAAAGAAGACATCGATGTGATTTGCGCTACCATCGCTTTCGGTATGGGCATCGACAAGCCCGACGTGCGTTTCGTCATTCACTACGACATGCCGAAATCCATCGAGAACTATTACCAGGAAACTGGCCGCGCCGGCCGCGACGGATTGGACGGAAAGTGTATTGCCTTTTACAATTATGCCGATATCCTGCGCCTGGAGAAATTCCTGCGCGACAAACCGGTTTCGGAACGGGAAATGGGCGCCCAACTGATGCAGGAAGTGGTGGCTTACGCCGAAACGGCCTCCTGCCGCCGCCGGTTCCTGCTGCACTATTTCGGGGAAGAATTTGAAGAAAGCAATTGTCAGAAAATGTGCGACAACTGCAAGAACCCGAAAGAGAAAGTGGAAGTCCAGCAGGAAATCATGCATGTCATTCAGTGTATTCTCGACCTGAACGAGAACTACCTGATGAAAACCGTGATGGAATATCTGATGGGCAGGGAAACCAAGGAAATGAAGGATTTCGGGTTTGCAGACAAGGAACTGTTCGGCATCGGAGAAGACAGGGACGAGAATTTCTGGAGTTCTATCTTCCGCCACGCCATGATCAACAACCTGATCTACAAGGAGATAGAGCAGTTCGGATTGTTGAAGGTGTCGGATGCCGGCCGGGAATATATCAAGAACCCCTACCCGCTCCAGATCACGATCAACCACGATTTCGAGGAAGGCGATTACGATATCGACGACGAAAAAGGTGGCACCGACGTGCTCGACGAAATGCTGATGAACATCCTGAAGGATCTTCGCAAAAGCATCGCCAAAAAACACGACCTGCCGCCCTACATCATTTTCCAGGACCCTTCACTGGAAGAAATGGCAACCCAGTATCCTGTTTCACTGGAAGACATGGCGAAAATCGTCGGCGTCTCTCAAGGTAAAGCCCAGAAATACGGACAGCCATTTGCTGATGCCATCAAAAAATACTGCGAAGAGAACGAGATCGAGCGGCCGATGGACATCACTATCAAAACGGTAGCGAACAAGTCTAAAACGAAAGTCTCCATTATCCAGAGCATCGACCGCAAAATTCCGCTGGAAGACATCGCACGCTCGGTAGATATGTCGATGGTCGAACTGATGGAAGAACTGTATGGTATCGTGCAGTCGGGCACCAAAATCAGGCTCGATTATTACCTGAACAAAATTATAGATGAATACGTACGGGAAACGGTGATCGAATACTTCAAAGAAGCCGAAACGGATTCGGTCGATGATGCATTCTCCGATTTGAAAGACGACGAGATCACCTGGGAAGAGATCCAGTTGATGCGACTGAAGTTTTTGTCGGATTTCGCGAATTAAAATCTGGAGTTGCGGGTATTGTCGGGGACGCGGATTTTTGCGGATGCGGCGGATGAAAGCGGATTTTTGAATGATGGTATTGGGGCAGTTGAAAATTATTGAGTTCGTATTTTCTCAACAATTTTTTATTCGTCATTTGAATGACATCAATTAACAAATCGTTTTTATCCGCCGCATGCACAAAATCCGCGTCCCCATTTTACCCAAAGTGCGAACTTATTGTACAAATCACACCCCAATACTCCGCAGCGGAAAAAAGAATTGCAAATAATTTCTAATTTTAACACACGAAGGCTTCGTAAGCCCGATTGAAAAACAGATTTTTGCACACCTCTTTTAACTCCCCGAGCCCAAAACAGGTTTGTAAACAGACAACTAATGCTGTCGTTTGCAGAATAAAAACCACCCTTCCGGCGTTTAGCCGCTCTGTACTCGTCCCGTAAACCTGCACTCCCCATCGTGTCGCACCGTAAGGTGCACTATGAAACTGTTTTGAATAATTCTTAATTTGAACGTTTTCCTAAAAAAGAAAGAAAAATTTCCATGCAGTGTAAGTCATTTATTGTCAGCCTCGTAGCGCTCCTGTCAACCTTATTCTCTGCCACTCTTTCCGCTCAGAGTGAAATCCAGGTGGCAGATCTGGACGACCCGATTGATACCGCTGATATGCTGGTAGCCAAGGGCGGCAACACCTTCACAGATGCCCAACTCAAACAACGTCTTTCCCAACTCAGCAGCTGCGTCGAACTTCGTACCACTGGCGTGGTTAAGGGCTATATCAAAACCTACGTCCAGACAAAAACAGAAAAATCGCGTACCATGCTGGGCCGCCGCCTTACGTATTTCCCACTGTTCGAGCAAAAACTCAAGGAGTACGGCTTGCCTACCGATTTGAAATATTTGTCCGTCGTAGAATCCGCGCTGAACGCGAAAGCCGTTTCACGCGTCGGCGCTACCGGTCTCTGGCAGTTTATGCCCTATACCGGCAGCGACTATGGCCTGCGCACCAACAGCGCCGTGGAAGACCGCAGCAACCCCGTCAAAAGCACCGACGCCGCAGCGCGCTATCTCAAAAGCCTCTACAAACAGTTCGACGACTGGGCCCTGGCCCTGGCAGCCTACAACAGCGGCCCGACCCGTGTCAATTCCGCTATCCGCCGTGCCGGCAGCCGTAATTTCTGGTCCATTCAGCGTTTCCTGCCGGAAGAAACCCGCAATTACGTGCCTGCTTTTATCGCTGCCACTTATGTGTGCAATTATTACAACCTGCACGGATTGCGCCCATACGAACCCGATCTCGACGAACAACTCACTGATTATATCCTGGTGTACGAAGGCATTTCATTCCGCGATATTGCGGAAGCCACCGGCCTGACGTATGCGTCGATCAAGAACCTGAATCCCGGTTTTCGCCGCGATTACGTTCCGCCATCCAACGACGGACACTACGTGGTCGTTCCGCAGCGTGTGATGCCGGCTTTTGTTCGTTACCTGAACGGCGTGAGCAGCGTTCGCAAGTATATCTGGGAAAACAACGAAGGATTGGCCTTTAATTCGAGCGAAACGGGCGACGGACGTTATTTCCAGACGACCATCAGCGTAAACCAGCCGGAACACATCGATGCATTCGCCCAGAAATACGGCCTTTGCGGCGATCAGATCTGCGCCTGGAACAAACTGAACTCCAGCATGCTGGTAGCCAACCAGGTGCTTACCCTGTGGCGCCCGGTGATCGTTCAAAAACACACCGGCGGTATCAAGGTGGAGGCGCCCGGCGCTAAAATTCAGGCCGGCGCCAAACCGCAGAAAGAAACCGGCAAACCTGCCAAACCTGCTTCGGGACTGGCCTCCCAGTCTACAAACGCAGTGACTCCCGCTTCCGCTCAACCCCGCATCGAGTCGTATCAACCCAAGGTGCAGAAAGCAAATGAAGCCAGTTTTCAGTTCCATACCGTACGCCGCAACGAATCGCTGGAAGATATTGCACGCCAATACGCTACCAGCGTGGAAAGCCTGCGCAAACTGAACAATTTCGATACCGCCAAATTCGGCATGCGTATCAAAATACGTCAATTTTGACCGCCAGATAAATATTCCTGCAATAAGGTTCCGGGTGTACGCCCGGAACCTTATTTTTTTGGGAAAAAAGTGTGAATTTTGCCATCAAATTCAGTCCTGAGTGCGAAGTCTTCAGTGCGAAGTCCACAGCCGCTCGATCTTCTTCGACTTCGTACTTCGCACTGACGGCTTCGGACTGCATCCGGACTTCGCACTGAAGACTTCGCACTCAGGACTTTTTTCATCGCATCACCAAAAACAAGATCTACGCATGACCACCCGCGCACTGCTTATCGAAGATGAACCCGAAGGCCTTGAAAACCTTTGCAATATGCT
>JAKQJD010000373.1 GCA_029561355.1 Bacteroidota bacterium
CCGGTCGGCGCAAAAAATGAAGGACCTGGTGGAGATTTTCGACATGGCGAACCTGCTCACCGCCACCGAGCAATACGAAGACGCCTTCCGCTACTACCGGAAAGTGCTGGTGGAATACCAAAGCCGGGAACTGTACAACAACGTAGGCGCGGCCGCACTGATGCACGCGATGAAAAACTATTTCAACGCCGACGACCTGAAATTCCGCTACCCTATCCAGGTCGATCTGGAAATGGCCAACAGCCGGGGCGCGCACGAGGATTCCATACGAACCAACCTGCTCCGGCAAGCCGTGCAGCATTTCGATGCGGCCATCAGCCTCGACCCGGATTATGCCCCCGCCTATCTGAACAAAGCCTGCGCGCTGGCCCTGCTCGGCGATCAGGTGCGGGCTTATTACTTTGCAGACGTAGAAGCGCGGAATGCGTCGAAAGGCGTGTATGCCGGCAACACGGACATGGTGGAAATTCTGCTCGGTATTCTGGATGCAACAGCGGGAACTGCGGATGGAAAAGTAAAAGCCATGATGCGTTTCACGGCGGCAGATGTAACCGACAAAAGCGGTCTGGCAGCCTACAACCTGGCCGTTTTAAACAACACTCCCCTACCCGCAGCGCCTGCCGATCCGGGCAGCAAAAAATTCTTCGACGACGAATCCATCGACGGTCAGGACTTGTCGGCCATGCTGTATCCCGATGACGATAAAATGCTGCCGATCGACGAAACGCTGACCTTTTTTCAGCACACTGCTTTGAGTAAAAATTCGAGGTTGTATTTTAACCGCCGCTCTGGCAACGTGAGTATCCTTTTTCAGGCCACAACGACAAGTAATCCGGGTGAAACGGCCAGAGGAATTAAGATCGGCAACACGCGAGTGGACATCGAAAAAAAGTACGGTCCGGCGCCACGCAATATTCTTACGCCCAACGGGCAAATCATGGCGTACCCGGACATTCTTTTTGTGATGAAAAACGATATGCTGGAGCGCTGGATACTCGTCAAAAAATTTTAATGAATAACCCAGGTCGTGACGTATCGGTAGCACAGCCTTCAGGCTGTCGGGAAGAGGGCCCTTCAGGGCGCTCTGAAATAATGCGAACAATGATAAAAAATCAATTTGTCTTACTTTCCATGCAAATCCCTGCGTACCCAGCCTGATAACTAATAACTGATAACCAATAACTAATGTGGAGAAAACTCCTATACCCGCACACCTTCATTGTTACCTGCCTGGTGTTCATCCTCATCTGGGTATTCAACATCGTGCGTATCAACCTGCATTTCCTGAATCCGTTTAATAAAACAATTCGCGATTACGAGGTAACCGACATCGTGTATTCGAGGCTGCGGGACGACCAGATCAGACTGGACGATCGCATCGTACTGGTGAATACCGGAAAACCCGATCGCGACACGATGCGCATGGTGATCGACCGCATCATGGATGCCGGAGCAAAAGTGGTTGCAGTAGACGTGCTGTTCGACGGCCGGAAAAACCCGCGCACCGATTCGCTCCTGCGCGCGACACTGATGCGGACGGATAATGTCGTGCTGGCCATGGAACTCGACGGCTACAGCGACTCCGACGGGGTATTTAAAATGCAAACAGGTTGCGACACTTTTTTCTGCAACTATTTGCGTTCGGGTTTTATCAATTTTATCTCCAGGGATTCCAACAGTACCATCCGGTATTTTACGCCCCGGGAAATGACCGTAGACGGAGAATGCATGTCATTTACCACACAAACGGCCAAACTGTACGACCCGCCCGCAGTAGAGCGGCTGTTACAGCGCAATAACAAGGTAGAGGAGATTTATTACACGGAGAACGGCGACCAGTTTATCCAGTACGAAACGAAAGATATTCTGAATGCTTCCACCGACCTGAACCAACTCCTGCGCGATAAAATTGTCCTGATCGGTTTTTTAGGCACCTACGATTGGGACAAACCGATGCTCGACCGGCATTACACCCCATTGAACAAACGGTACACAGGACGCAATGCACCCGACATGTACGGGATGGTCATACATGCCAACATCATTCAAATGATCCTGAACGGGACATACGTCAGAGAACTTCCGGTGTTGGCCAATATCCTCCTGACTTTTATTTTCTGCTATTTCAATATACATTTGTTTTACCAGATTTTTCGCCGCGT
>JAKQJD010000378.1 GCA_029561355.1 Bacteroidota bacterium
CGGGAAAATTCTGGAAACCCTGCGCGACCGGTATTTTCCCGGAACTTCCTTTTCTGACGTTTTGACCGGTTTTAATGGCGTTCGGCTGGAATCGATCGTGAAACATTTCCGGCAGGGGCCGGTGTTGCGAAACCCGTGACGCCTTGATTTTCAAATAGATATCCCTTTTCGATCATCCCCTATCCCCCGAACCAAAGAAAACATGTGTAAAACCACCCGCAGCCACTCCAGTCCGCACAAACCCAGCGATATTCCGCCCAACTGCCCGGTTGAAAACGACGGCAAAAACGTACGGATCATCGTGTTCGACCCCAAAGGCCTGATCGACAGCAACTCGGACCTGAAACACGACGCGCTGGAAGAAGTCGGCACCTTTTACAACGGGCTTCAAAACACACCGGGCCTTCAACCGGCCCTCAAACAGAGTTTATCCGAATTTACCTTTCACGTAGAATACCGCCACAGCAATCCGAGCCAGACCGAAAAAGGGTGTTTCGGCAAGATGAAATTCCCGTTTTACATTTTCAACTACGACGCACTCCCCGATTCCAGCGCAAATGAAATGACCGCTCTTCTGCATGATCATTATATCCCGGAAGAAACCAAGGTCTGGAAAATAACAGGACCCGATACCCGCGAAACCGCTCCGGTGCATCCGTACGAGGATTTTGAAAAAGACTGGGAAAAGGACAGCGTACTCGGTTTCGGTATTCCCGGAAAATATACAGACCTCAAACAGCCGACTTTTCGAAAAATCGGCATCATCAAGATTGACGCCATCCTGAAAAGTTCGGGAGTTATCGGGCCCGAACAACGATTTACCGGTGTGCTGAAACACGAACTCGGACACATGCTCGCACTGGCGCACCTCGACAATACGATTATGAATGAAAAATATGTGGAAGGATTCAATCAGTTCACGATACCGCAGATCGATGTCATTAATGAGACGTTGAAACGACTGGCGTAGCATGATTGAGGATTTGAAGATTCGAGTATTCGAGTATCTG
Source organism: Bacteroidota bacterium (assembly GCA_029561355.1). Lineage (GTDB taxonomy): Bacteria > Bacteroidota > Bacteroidia > Chitinophagales > Saprospiraceae > M3007. The sequence continues at coordinate 1,011 of JAKQJD010000378.1, forward strand.
AAATCAAATACTCGAATCCTCGCATCTTCAAATCCTCGAATCCTCAAACATCTTCACGGCCGCATATGTGCAAATCAACCAAACAAAACAGGGCTGCCGACAGCCGCACCGCCGCCGCCGGCGTACTGCCCGCCTCGGGTGGCGGCGATCCGGCGCCTGCGCCCAATGCCTTTCAGGGCAAACCGGAGCGTGTGCCGCAAATAGCATATGTGCGGGAG
>JAKQJD010000383.1 GCA_029561355.1 Bacteroidota bacterium
GCCACCGAGCCGCCTACATAATCGGTCGTCGCCGGTGTCCGGGTGGCCGTAAACCCTCCGAATCCGGGTATGATCAAGGCATCATGCAGAAAGAGCAATTTTTCAATATGCGCCGGTATGTCAATTTGCATAGTTAGTGGGATGGAACGATCTGAAATAGGGGGCAATCAATAATAAGCGGGATTACAATTTAAACAAGAACGGCATAAATAATTAAAATGGAGTCAAAAAAATCCATTTGGATACAATGCCTTCCGCCCTTTCGGGTTGTGAGTACAATTAGCTTGCCAAAACCAGTGCAAAAATAGGATTTTTCACTTGATACAAGTCGATTTACAGAATTGTTGACACGGAAAAAAATTCCGTTGCCGGGTTTGGTGTAAAAAAAACAATAAGCTCGTATTTTTGTCCTCCACTTCAAATACACTGAAAAAATATGAGTGAAGTCGAAAGCTTTTTCAAATCGGCTTTTTCTGTTGACAACGTCATTTTTGGTTTCGACGGTGGCGACCTGAAAGTGCTGCTGATTCAGCGCGGAGCCGCGCCGTTCAGGGGCAAATGGGCGCTACCGGGCGATCTGGTGTATCCGAATGAAGACCTCGATACGGCAGCCGAACGTGTACTGGAACAACTGACCGGCCTGCGCGGCGTGTACCTGGAACAGGTACGAACCTTCGGCGCCGTGAACCGGCATCCGCTTGGCCGGGTTATCACGGTCGCTTATTTTTCCCTGATCAAAGTCAGCGATTTCGCGCTGACGCCCGCTTCTTTTGCCCAATCGGCCCGCTGGCACAGCATTTCGGAAGTAGGCGAACTGGCTTTCGACCACAACGAAATCCTCGATATTTGCATGCAACGCCTGCAACGCAAGGTGCGCAACGCGCCTGTAGGGTTCGAATTGCTGCCGGAAAAATTCACCCTCACCGAACTACAGCAACTGTACGAATCAGTGTTGAACCTGCCGAAAAACAAAGGCCTCGACAAACGCAATTTCCGCAAAAAAATACTCTCTATGAACGTGCTGGTGGAATGCGAGGAAATGCAGGAGGGTGTGGCGCACCGCCCGGCGAAGTTGTATCAGTTCGATCGCGACCGGTACCACCAGTTTGTAGCGGAAGGCTTCAGTTTTGATATTTAGAGACTAAGAGACTTTTTATTCCCGTCTCAGTGGTTTACCGCCACTTTACGAATGGTCCGTTGCCCTTCCGCCGTCACTTCAATAAAATAAATCCCTGATTCCCAATCATTTACCGGGATCGCCGTTTTTCCGCCGCCACTTTGGCCACCGGCTATTTTCTGCCCTATCGTATTGAGCGCACGCCATGAATAGTGGCTGTATGGCTGCACGTCCAGTTGCACAATGTCGCGCGCCGGGTTGGGGCTGACCAGTATCTGTAATTCGGCAGCAGCAGGCTGATGCGTGGCCACCGTACTGCAATCCACCAAAGTTGTGGTGAACAGGCTGAGGCCGCCGCGCAGGTTCCCTACCACCATTTCCAGAATCCCGTCATTGTCGAGGTCGGCAAATGCCGGATGGGTACGGGCGCCTTCATCCACGTTGCCCCACATCGGATCGACGAGATCGAAGGTGTCGGCCAGGTTGAAATTCCGGTATGTCTCTAATTGCCCGCTGTTCGAGCCGCTTACGAGCAGCAGTCCCGTGGGTGTAGGAATAAAAGACGGCGTGCTGAAACCCACCGCTTCGCCGGTGAGCCGGGTATCCACAAAGCCCAGTTTCTGGATGCTCGGCGTAGTCGGATACACGGGATTGGAAGGGCCGCCGACGTTGGTGAAGAGGTTGATATTGCCGTTCCGTTCGCCGGCAATCAGATCGAGCAGGCCGTCGCCTGTGAGGTCAAACAAGGTCGGCGCAGCCACCAGTCCCACCACGTCCATGTTTTGCCACATGGGATCGAAATCTCGGGAGAGGTTCATGGGCACACCGGGGCCGGCCGAATTGCGGTAACAGAAGAAGCCGCCGTCGTTGTGTCCGACAATCAGATCCTGGTCGCCGTCGCCGTCGATGTCGCCGAAAGTGGGCGAAAAATCAAAGTTGTCCGGCGTAAATTCCGAAAACTGGAGCCAGTCGTTGTCGGTCAGCGTAAACGCGGGTTCGGTCGCGGTTCCGGTATTCAGCAGCAGGTACACCCGGGCATTGACACTCGATTGCGGGGTAAAGTAGCCATAAGTTCCTACCACCAGGTCTTCAAGTCCGTCGGCATTCACATCCGCAAAAGCCGGGTGTGTGGTCGATCCCAGGTCGAGCATACCGCCTACTATCAGCGTTTTACTTTGAAGTTCGAACTGGTGGCCGGTAGCAGCAGTGTTTTTATAGAACCAGGCATTTTTCTGATCTTCCCCGATATTCCGGTTATTGGGCGAAACCACCATATCGCGTTTTCCATCGTTGTCAGCATCCAGGTAAAAAGCCGCCGGGAACGTAAACAACACCAGCGGCGTGCTATATGACGGGAAACCTTCGTCCTGAGCGGTCATCCAGGCAGCCGAAGCGCTGCCACCGTTGCTCAACTGGTTGAGGCAGTCAAAGGATACGTCGCCGAGCACGATTTCCTTATCACCGTCGCCTTCCTGATCGTAGGTCATCAGTGTAGAGCCGGGGTGTCGTTCGCTGCGTTCTTCGACTTGCCCGGTCAGGCCGTTGGAGCAAACGGCTGCGCTCGACGACAGGTCGCACTGGCATGCTACCAATCCGCTTTCGTAAAATCTTCCCCAACACCTGTCTACCAGTTGATATTTAAGGCTGTCGAGCCCAAAACCCAGCTCCACAGAGCGGTTTTGCACAAACCATACATGCCCGCCTGCCGGGTCGAAGGTGAGGATATCCAGGTCGCCGTCGCCGTCGATATCGTCCACTGCCGGAATGTCGGTCGGGGCAATCAGCAGGTTGTTCCACTCGCCGGGCTGGTCCTGGTCGGGGTACCATACCTGAAGCGGATTACAGTAGTCGCAATTGGGATAGTTGAAGTGATAGGAAGTGAATTTCAGCGTGTTATCTTCAAAATAGCCCTGAAAAACCTGTATTTCCTGCGAACCCGGATCCAGCGAGGTACAAAAAATATCCGCTGCGCCGTCCTGGTTGAAATCTCGCATCAGCGCATAATCCGTCAGTTTCGGGAAAAAACAGGCATAATCCGGGGCATAGGAATAACTGACCTCTCCGGGCGTGCCCGCATTGAGGAAAGTGAGCACTACGTCGCCGGAACGGTCGAATACCACCAGGTCGTCGATGCCGTCGTTGTTTAGATCGGCGGTTGAAAACTGGGGCGTATTCAGGCCACCCGCAAAGCCGGCAGGGAGCTGTACGCCGTTTTGAACCAGTGGAACCGCAATGCGTTCAAACGATTGTATTTGCGCGATAACGCATTGATTTACAAGCAATAAAAAAAACAGAATGGAAAATCCGAATCGCATATCTGAAGGAAATTTAAAAAAGGGCCGAACTTTGGGCAAAGCTAAGGGAAATTCGTTATTAGTTATCGGTTATCAGTTATCAGGGTGGCAACGCCTGGCTACTCGTTAGAGCATGTTGAGTTTTTTTTGCTGAGGTAAAAACAACACTCAACGTCGAATCATTAACAGCGCAGCGCAGCATCTGTTTTAACCTCTGGATGCTGCGCTCAGCATAACACACTGCTCCTGGCTTTTCAATAGAATATAACCATGCATGAGTACAGACTCCCCCCTACCACCCTGATAACTAATAACCGATAACCGATAACTAATAACAAAAACATGACCTACGAATTCAACGGCTTTCGCCCCGTCGTCCACGAAAGCGCTTTTATACACCCGCAGGCGGCGGTGACAGGCAATGTGATTATCGGCCGCGACGTCTATGTCGGCCCCGGTGCGGCCATTCGTGGCGATTGGGGGCAAATTATCCTGGAAGACGGCTGCAACGTTCAGGAGAACTGTACGGTCCATATGTTTCCAGGTATCACCGTGTTGCTGCGGGAAGGCGCCCACATCGGCCACGGCGCCATCATACACGGCGCGCAGATCGGCCGCAATTGCCTGGTCGGTATGAATGCGGTGCTGATGGATGAAGTCGAACTGGGCGACGGGAGTATTGTCGGGGCCTTGTGTTTCATCAAAAGCGGCGAAAAAATACCGCCGCGCAGCCTGGTTGTCGGCAATCCCGGCAAGATCATCCGCGAAGTGAGCGACGAGATGCTGGCCTGGAAAACGGAGGGCACCCGCATGTATCAGCAACTGCCGGCGCAATGCCACGAAACCCTGCGGCCCTGTGAGCCCTTGCGGTCGGTGCCCGAGAACAGGCCGGAGATGGATAAAAACTACTCCATCTGGAAAGAAAGAAAGTAGATTTGCCGGAGCATGCCACTTTACCAGGCATAAATGCCCTTGTCCCGACAGCATCAATGCTGTGCTACCAACTCAACCCATCCACTGCATGATATTTGCCCGTACATTTTCTTCCGGTCTGGCCTGGCGTATCGCCGGACTTTTTGCAGCAGCCCTGGGAGCGGCGGCAGCTATTGCGTATCCTGAAAAGCCGGCATACTGGCTGGCAGTGCTGTTCATGGCGATGGCTGTACAGGTGAGTTTAAACCTGTTTCGGTACGTGAATGATACCAACCGGCGGCTGGCGCGTTTTTTTGAAAGTGTGCGTTATTCCGATTTTGCCATCCGGTTTTCCTCGGGAAAAGAAAAAGGGGATTCTTTTGAAACGGTGAACCGGCAATTCAACGAAGTGCTGGAAGCATTCCGGCAAACCCGCGCCGAAAAAGAAGCCAACCTGTTGTTTCTCAATACGATGGTGCAGCACTTGAGCACAGGCATCCTGGCTTTCGACGGTCAGAACAACGTGCTCATTTCCAACAATGCCGCCCTGCAATTGCTGGGGCTGTATCGCCTGCACCACCTGAACGACCTGCCCGACCGGCACCGAACCCTCATTCATTTTATCCTGCACCTGGGCTCTAAAGGGAAAGTGCTCTACCAGCCCGAAACCAGCCGGCAGTTGTCGGTACAAGGCGTTGCTCTCAACCTGCAGGGCCGCGCCGTGCGCCTGCTTACGCTCCAGAATATCCACCCCGAACTCCAGCGCAAGGAAGTAGATGCCTGGCGCAACCTGACCCGCGTGCTCCGCCACGAAATGATGAATTCCATCACGCCCATCGTATCGCTGGTGGAAACGGCGCAGGAAATTGTGCGCTGCGACCTGCCCGAAACCGAAGCGTCGGCCGACCTCGGCGAAGCGCTCGAAGTGGTGGCTACCCGCAGCCGGGGTCTGGTCAATTTCGTGGAAGCCTACCGCTCGTTTACTTCGGTACCCGAGCCAAAAATGGAAGAAATCGGGGTGAAAAACCTGCTCGACCGTGTCATTTCCCTTACCGGAATCGACAACCGGCAAATGCAGATCAAAACGGAGGTATTTGTAAAACCCGAAGGCCTGAAACTCCAGGGCGACGGCGGACAACTGGAAATGGTACTGCTCAATCTGGTGAAAAATGCGCGTGAATCGTTCCATAAAAAACCCGAAACCGAAGAACGCCGTATCACCCTGCGCGCCGGCGCAGATGCCAAAGGCCGGGCATTTATTGAAGTGGAAGATAACGGATCGGGTATTTCACCGGAATTGCTGGATGAAATCTTTATCCCTTTTTTCACCACCAAACCGACCGGAACCGGCGTGGGCCTGAGCATTTCCCGGCAAATCATGCAATTGCACGGCGGCGATATCCGGGTAGGATCGTCGGTGGGATCGGGGGCACGTTTTGTGCTGGATTTTTGAGTTCTGGTTATTAGTTATCGGTTATTAGTTATCAGGGTGGTGAGGGACCATCTGTACATATGCCCGGCTGCCCGATAATGGAGGCAAAAGGTAATGAGTGCTGTTTGGCCGGGCGTAGTCACCCCGTCGCTTGAAGCGACGGGGTGACTCGGTGGTAACGCCTGGTACCCTTAATAGCGCAGCCATGAGCAGCGTGTCATACTTCTAAGGACTGAAACAGATGCTTCGCTGCGCTCAGCATGACACACTGCTCATGGCCTATACTGAAGTGGTGCCAGGTATTGGTGCCGTCGCCAATCATCATCCAGATAAATACATGCGGAAAAATGGGATATTAACAACCAAAGCCTGGCTGCTCAATCGAGCAGCCAGGCTTTGGTACAGATGGCCCCTTTACCACCCTGATAACTAATAACCAATAACCAATAACTACTTCAACTGGAAATTGAAAGTGATTGTCCCACATTCCTTGGCGCTGCCGGATGCGGCGAATTTGTAGGCGCGGGCGGCTGACAGGGCCTTGTTGCGCAATTCGCTGTCGCTGGTAGTAGAGCCGCGCTGTGTATAATCGGCGCTGATGACGTTGCCACCGCTATCGACGCACACCTCGATGACGACTTTACCTTGTTTTTGCGAATTATCGTTGATCGGGCCGCGTTGTCGTACGGCGCGACCGCCGAGACCACCACCGATGGAAGGGCCTGTGCCGGTACCGACACCGCCGCCGGTACCACCGCCGGAGCCGCTGCTTTTACCGAATGGGTTGTCGCCCGTGCCGCCGGGAATACCCTGGTTGCCGGGTTTGCCGGTATTGCCCTGGCCGGTGCCCGTGCTGCCGGGTTTGCCGAAACTGCCGCCAAACTGGCCTTTTTTCTTGTCGCGGTCTTCCTGTTCCTTACGTTTTCGGTCGGCTTCGGCCTGCGCGGCAGCCTGTTGCTCTCTCCGGACGCGGTCGGCTTCGGCCTGTTTCTGGCGTTCGGCTTCTTTCTGTTGTTTAATGGCTGCTACGTCGGGGTCGTTGGTGGTAGACACGGGGGGCGTAGGGGTGGTTTTCACCGGCTCCGAAGTCGATTGTTTGGGTGGCGTAGGGGTGGGCGTGGGGTCTTCCACGGGTTCCGTTTCGGAAGGGTCTTCCATTTGCTGCCCTTGCGGTGCGGCTTTATCGCCCTGGCCTTCGTCGGGCAGGCCTGCTGCAGCATCGTCGCCGCCGCCGCCCCATTCGAGTTGAATGACCGGCTCTTCCTTCAATACATCGTCCAGCGGAAAGGTGTAAAAGATCAGGAACGCCAATAGCAGACTATGCACGATCAGGCTGCCGACGGCTGCTTTGGTGCGGTTTTCTTCCTTATTAATTGCCTCTTTCATGCGAAGTATAATTAAGTCCTCAGTGCGAAGTACGAAGTGCGAAGTCGTTTGAGAAGTGCGAAGTCTTCAGCATACAACGTTTAATAGCAGGATGCTAACAGGATCGACATTGCACAAGAGATTTCTAAAAAACTACATTTTACCTGAAAATGTTGCATCTCAACCCTCAACATCTCAAACCCTCAACCAACTTCAGTTCGTATCCGCTTTCGGATTGGTAGCCAGAATGGTTTTCAGTTTCAGGCGGTTGGCGATATCGAGAATGGTCACCACGTATTCAATCGGAGCGCCTACTTCGGCGTTCACGGTGATAACGGTTTTGGCGGGATCTTCACCCATCGCACGCAACCGGGCGCGGAGGCTGTTTTCCAGGTTGGCTTCGGTAACGGCTGTTTTTTCAATATAATAGGTGCCTTCCTTCCGGACCGATACGGACAGCGCCGGCGATGCCAGCGTTTTGGACGTGCTGGACGGCAACTGGAGGTTGAGGGCATTGGGGGTAACCATATTGGAGGTCAGCATGAAGAACATCAGCAACAGGAAGATGACGTCGATCATGGCGGCCAGACTGAATTCGGGTTCTACCCGGTTCCGACGTTTGAGTGCCATATTTCTTTAGTTTTTAGTGTTTGGTGTGTAGTGTTTGGTTCGGACTGTGCCGAACACGAAACACCTCACACGAAATACGAAAATTAACGGGAGGGTTCCTGCAGCAGGTCCATAAACTGAACTGCCGTATTTTCCATTTTGAAAATAACCTTGTCGAGGTTCGACACGAGCAGGTTGTAACCCGCCATGGCAATAATGGATACGAACAGACCGAAAGCCGTAGCCGTCAGGGCGTGGTAGATACCGTTGGAAAGAACTTTCGGCGTCACGGTTTCGGCGTTGGTCATGTCCTGGAAGGAAATGATCAGACCGATAACGGTACCCAACAGACCGATCATCGGTGCGATACCCGAGATAGATGCCAGGGTAGAAAGGTTTTTCTCCAGTTTCAGCAGTTCGAGGTTACCCACGTTTTCGATGGCTCGGTTGATGTCGTCGAGCGGCTTGCCGATGCGATCGAGGCCTTTTTCCACCATACGTGCCATGGGTGCGTCGACGCTCTGGCAAAGCGCCTTGGCTGCCTGCAGGTTGCCGTTTTCAACGCTGGCGCGGATGCTGTTCATAAAATTCTGGTCGACCTGGCCGGCGCGGGTGATCGTGAGGTAGCGCTCGATGATAATATAAAAGGCGTAAATGGACAGGAGCGTCAGAACACCGATCACCACCTGACCGGAGAGGCTGCTGCCGGTAATGATGTCGAAAAGGCTTTTCGATTCGACGGGCTTGATGTCTGCGGTTTTGGTCGTTACTTGCAGGAAGAAAAAGGATGTCAGGAAGGCGTTCAGTGTCATAAGAACGTTGGGCTGTTTACTGGTGAAACCGATTGTTTTCTTTTGAAAAGTTGCGAACGCCAAAAGTAGCGCATTTTGTATTCGGCCGAGCAATTTCCTTAACATTTTTAGCCCCCGGTCGGCATTTTGCCAGTTGAATGACAAAGTTGGGTGCTTGAAAATGAAGGAATTATGCATAGCATATGGAAATACCCCGGGTTTACTACATTTGCCAAACAAACTTTTTCAAATGATACAAAAGCATGTTTTGTATGGCTTGCTGATCCTGCTGGCAGCCTGTAAGAATTCTCCGAAATCCGAAACACAGGCTGCTCAACCCGTAGCGGAAGCTCCTGCCGATACCCGGCCGGCACTTTACCTGGAAGGATATTACGCTACTTCTACCCTGCCCGGCCACGAGGTAGATGCCCTTTTTGATACCCAAACAGACAATTACTGGGAAACCCGCCCGGGCGCCGGCCCCGATGAAGGTATCATGCTGTATTTCCAGAACGGCATGCCGCTGTCGGCCCTGCAACTCACAGAATCGGGCTCCAATTTTGATCCTGCCAAAGCAATGATGCAGGTGTACGTCAATGGCACAGCCCTGCCACCCGGCCTGCCCGGACAAAAAGTAAACCTCGGCGGTCAGGCGGTGAAGTCGCTTTACCTGCGTTTCAATGCGACCGGCCGGGAAAATGTCGTCGATGTGGTGAACGACGAACTCAAAACGGTGGTTCGCACCTATCCTGCCGATGCCTCTATCCGCATCCGTAGCCTGCAACTGTGGAATGACAAAAACGAGGAAGTGCGCATCGTTGCCCCGCAGCAAATTCCGGGCACCGTAAAAGCGAGCAGCGTACTGAAAAATGCACCCGCTTTCAGCGCCGAAAATCTCTTCGACAGCCGCAAGGAATTTGCCTGGGTGGAAGGCAACTCGGCTTCGGCCGGCGAAAATGAAACGCTGCACTTCGAATTCGAACAACCCGTGCACATCACCGGCATGCAGATATGGGACGGCTACCAGCGTTCCGACGAACATTTCTCCGCCAACGCCCGCGTACGCGACTTCACTTTCGGGCAGCCCGGCGGTCCGCTACAAACCTATACCCTGCGCAGTACCAAAGCCGGTCAGAAAATCGACCTGTCGGCTGCTCTTTCCGGGAAATCTTTCGATTTGCAGGTTAAAAGCGTGTACCCCGGAACCTCTTATAAAGACCTGGCGATCAGCGAGATCCTGTTTTTTGACGGCGCTACTTCTTTTGTTGTCAAAACGGGTTTTACAGAAAAAACCGGCAACTCCAATAAAACGGCTGCCAAAGGTTCGCCGCTCCAGCCCATCCTCGATCGCCGCATCAACAACCAAACGGAAGATGCTGAAATGGTGAACCAGTCGCTCATTTTGCGCTCCGACGGTACCTTCGTGATGTACGTCGTAACCGAAGATACCGGCGACCAGATCCTGGCCGATGGCAACTGGCAACTCGACAAAAGTGACGCCGGCAGCGCTACGGTGTCGGTGTTCGGCAAATGGTTCAGCCAGATCAACCTGGCGGCTTATTATGAAGGCAATACGCAGGAAGTGGCGACCCGGATTTTCAGAGATGTGCTGACGGTGACGCCGGAAACGGTGACGGGCACGAAGATGATCGGGCTGTTCCGGATTAAGTAAAACTTCCCCCACGTAGGAATAATTGCAACGAGGATTACGCGGACAAAGCGGATTACGCGGATTTTTGACTCTACGACGGGCCGCAAGAAAATCAGACCATGCGCCTTCACCAGAAACTTCTTTTGCTTTTCGTGCTGCT
>JAKQJD010000403.1 GCA_029561355.1 Bacteroidota bacterium
TTGAAAAAGGAGTCGCGTGCATGGGACTATAAAAAGGTGATGCTGGTTCGGTAGAGGAGAAGCGTGGGTATTCATGTCTCTCAAAACGTTTGACGCTTTCCTTTATATGCTTTGAAAAAATGGTGTTTGGTTTTTGGGGCGGGTTGCCATCGGCTAAAATCACCACTAAAGCCGATGGCACCCCGCCCCAAAAACCAAACACCATACACTAAACACTAAATACCAGCCAGCGCCCGGTCTTTCGGATACTTTACTTCATAAGTAAAACTCACCTTCTTGTTTTCCTTCGGGTCCAGTTTGAAGTCCCACACCAGTTTTCCCGTATCCGGGTTAAACGAAGCCTTTCCGTATTCTTCATAGGTGATTTTGATAGACGGATCTGCGGAGATCGGCATCTGGTCTTCGACGATCAGGCGAATAGGAATGGCTTTGGTGTTGCGCACGCTGATCTCGTAGGTTTTGGTCACCATTTTGTTCTCATTCAGGATCTTTTCCCGCGATTTGTCTTTCAACTTGATCCGTTTCACGACAATGCTTTTGTCGCGGCCGAGATTGAGCAGCAGGGTGTCGTTGGTGCTGCCGGGATTGATGGCAGTTTGACCGACGTAAGTGCCTTCAAAATAAACCCGCGCTGTGCCGGGAACCAGGTTGAGATCTTCCCAGTCGGTCAGGCGCGCCATTAGAAACACGTCGGGATCCAGTTTCGGCACAACGGTATAATTGTATTGGGCGGGAATTTTCCGGTTTTGGATCACCACGTTGTGCGCCTGTCCGTCGGAAGCGATGGTGTATTTCAGGCTGATTTCATATACTACGCGCAACGCATTCTGACTGACGGTGGTGTAGTCGTACACGCCGTCTATTTCCGGTCCGGAGTATTCTTCGTAATCTTTTACATCGTCGGTCATTGCCGCGGCCTGGGGCTTGGACGCCAGCGTTTCTTTCATTTTTTTGCGCTCCATAGCCACATACTGGGTGTAATTCAGGAGATACGGACTTAAAACGGGTTTTACACTTGATTCGTTGGGGTTTCCTGTCGAAAGGGTCAGCAGCACATCTTTCCATTCGATGCCCGAATTCTGGTACACGCCGGCCCGGTGGTTGAGTTCTATGTCGGTCGAATTATTATCGGCGCGCAGGTCGTAGGAGGGCGTCCAGCCGGCGTTTTCCACGAAATAATTGATGGTAACGTCGGTGTTCATGGCCCGTTCGGACAAAACGGTTACAATCACCTGCGATACCGGTTGCGCATCGGCGGTCGGTGGCGCATAATTGCCTGAAATTAACGTCTGTAAGGTCGCCTGGCGTTGTTGCAGGCCGTCGCGCAGTTCCGACCAGCGGTATTGTTCGCGTTCCAGTTTCAGCATTGCCGTGTTGATGTTGTCCAGCCGCTGGCGGAGAAATTCGATGCTTTGCTGAAAGATGATCAGGGAATCGCGCTGCAATTCTCCTTTCATCAGCCGGTTGTTCAGCAAGACGTTGCGTTCGGTAGCCAGGTTATTGATCTGGTTTTGCAGACCTTTCATGGTAAATCCTATATCTGTCAGGGAATCGAGTACCCCTTTCAGGTCTTTTTCAAATTTTTTAAGTGCCGGATCGGACGGCTTTTTTTCTACGATGGCGTATTGGAGGTGATAGCGCACGTCCATCACCACTGCGCCGCCGCCGGCTCCTGCCTGCAGGGAAGCCTCCAGCAGTTGGGGCGAAACGTTTTCAAAAACCAGGTCGGTGGTGCCTGCCGGAAGCGCTACTTTTTCGGTAGCAAAGAGTTGGGCGCCGCGGTTGAACACGATGACTTTGTCAACACGGGATTTGATCGGTTTGGGTGTTTGTGCAAAGGCCGAGTGGCCGATAATCAACAGGAGCAACAGAATTTTTTTCATAAAAAAAGAAAGATGAGGTGGTTCATGTATGGCGGAATGATGCTGTTGAGTAGCGCATTACATAAACCCGCATGAATTTCCTGCTGAAAAAATTCAGTCACCATTGTGTTACATCCACAAACTTTTTACTTTCACCACCCCAATAAACCTAAAATGCCCGTTACAAAAGGCAAACAGGTGATTGCCTGAAGGCTTTTTTCCACCACAAAAATTCGCTTATGTCCGTAACCGCAATTATTCCCGATGAAGTACTGAATTTTATAAACGGCGATTTCCAGGTTTCCGATTCCGGCAAACTGGACGTCGTCAGTCCGCTCGACGGGCAGGTCATTTCCACAGTGCCATTGTCCGCTTACAACGAACTCGATGCGGCGGTGCAGGCGGCCAGAAAAGCCTGGAAAGCCTGGTCGGCGCTCACCCTCAAAGAGCGGGTACAATACATTTTCAGGTACCGGAATCTGTTGATCCGCGACCGGGAATCGCTGGCGGAACTGGTGCACCTGGAAAACGGCAAAACCGTCGATGAGGCGCGCGCCGAAGTGGATAAAAGCATCGAATTGTGCGAATTTGCCTGCTCCATGCCGCAGATCGTCGCCAGCGAAGTGCAGGAAGTGAGCAAAGGTGTGGAATGCCGGATAGAGCGCAAACCGCTGGGCGTAGTGGCCTCCATCGCGCCGTTCAATTTCCCGAATATGGTGCCGAACTGGACCATTCCAAATGCCCTCGTTCTCGGCAACTGCCTGATACTCAAACCCTCCGAAATCGTACCGCTCAGCGCTTTACGGATTGCAGAATTGCTGAAAGAAGCAGGCATTCCGGACGGCGTATTCAGTGTTGTGAATGGCGGCCGGGAAATTGTGGAAGGTATCTGCGACCATCCGGATATCCAAGCGGTCTCTTTCGTGGGCTCTACCAAAGTGGCGAAAATCGTATATCGCCGTGCTACTTCCAATCTGAAACGATGCGTAGCGCTCGGCGGGGCCAAAAACCACCTCATCGTCATGCCCGATGCCAACCTGGAAATGACCGCGTCCAACGTTGTGGCTTCCATGTCGGGCTGCGCCGGCCAGCGCTGTATGGCTGCGGCTGTGATGATCGGTGTGGATCGTGTGCAGCATATTGTCGACCGGATGTGCGACGAAGCGCGCAAACTGAAACCGGGCGAAAACCTCGGCGCTGTCATCAGTGCCGAATCGCGGGCTCGCATCACGGCATTCATCGACGAAGCGGAACAAGCGGGCGCTAAAGTACTCGTGGACGGAAGAAATACCGTGGTCCCGAATAAAGAAGGCGGGTTTTACGTAGGCCCGACCATCGTCGACTACGTCACAGCCGATATGCGGATTGCACATGAAGAAGTATTCGGTCCGGTTATCGCAATCATCCGGGCAAAGAACCTGGACGAGGCCATCGACATCGAAAATGCTTCTCCTTACGGCAACGCCGCCTCTATTTTTACCGAAAACGGCGGGTTTGCCAAGGAAGTAATGGATCGGGCCAGCGCCGGCATGATCGGCGTAAATATCGGCGTTCCGGTGCCGCGCGAACCTTTCCCGTTCGGCGGCTGGAACGACTCCAAATTCGGCGTCTGCGATATCACCGGTAAGAGTTCGATCGAGTTCTGGACGCAAAACAAAAAGACTTCCGTGAAGTGGAATCCGGAAGCGCGAACGAACTGGATGAGTTGATTAAGAAATAAGGGTTGATAAGGTTTATAAGGTTGATGAGGGTTGATTTTTAGCCACTCAAGTAATTGACAATCTTTTATTTATCGAGCCGATGAATATCAACCCTCATCAACCTTATCAACCTCATCAACCCTACTTGATCACAATTTAAATACCTGCAACAATGGCAATCGATCATTTTCCGCTGGTTTCCAATAAAGAAGAGGTCATTCAGAATAGCCTCGAACACACGCTGTTTTCCTGGTCCAAACAATCGGGACTAAACCCGATTCACATCCAGCGTGCCAGCGGCGTTTACCTGTACGACAGCGACGGCAAACGCTACATCGACTTTTCTTCCCAGTTGATGAACGTCAACATCGGGCATGGTAATCAACGTATTACGGAAGCCGTGCGCAAACAAATGGAACAAGTGAGTTACGTGTATCCGGGCATGGTGACCGAAGTGCGCGGCGAACTGGGCAAAAAAATGTCGGAAATTTCACCCGGCAACCTGACCAAAACTTTCTTTACGCTCGGTGGCTCCGAAGCCATCGAAAATGCCATCAAACTGGCGCGCCTGTATACCGGGCGGCACAAGATCATCACGCATTACCGCTCTTACCATGGCGGCACGTATGGCGCCATTACTGCCAGCGGCGATCCGCGGCGTTTTCCCATGGATTCGCAGCAAATCCCGAATATCATCCGGGTAGAAAACCCCTATTTCTACCGTTGCCCCTGGAATACGGATTCCCCGGAAGAATGCGGCGAAATGGCGCTGCGCAACCTGGAGCAAGTGATCAAATATGAAAACCCGGACAGCATCGCCGCCATTTTGTTCGAAGGAGAATCGGGTTCTTCCGGTTGCCTGAAATACCCGCCGTTTTACCTGAAAAAAGTAAAGGAAATGGCGCAGCAGTACGGCATTCTGCTGATCGACGACGAGGTGATGAGCGGTTTCGGGCGTACGGGAAAAATGTTTGCCATCGAACACCACGACGTAGCGCCCGATATCATGTGCGTAGCAAAAGGTATCACTTCCGGCTACATTCCACTGGGTGCGGTGGTGGTGTCCGACACCATTGCGAAGCATTTTGACGACAAAGTACTGTCCATCGGGCTCACGTATTCCGCCCACGCGGTAGCCTGCGCGGCTGCGGTAGAAAACATCAACATCATGCAGGAGGAAAACATGGTGGAAAATGCCGCGCGTATGGGTCGTTACCTCGAAATGCGGATGGACGAACTGAAAGAAAAGCACCCTTCCATCGGCGATTTCCGCAATACGGGTCTGCTGGGCTGTATCGAACTGGTGAAAAACAGAAAAACCAAAGAACCCGTCACGCCCTGGAATGCCGCGCCGAAAGACATGGAAGCCAGTAACCGCATCGCTGCTGCCGTGCGCGCCAGCGGTATGTTCACCTTCGTGCGCTGGAACTGGATTTTTACCGCTCCCCCACTCTGCGTGACGGAATCGGAGATCGATGAAGGACTGGAAATTATCAGCAAAGCGATTAGCATTGCGGATGAATATTACGGGTAATTTTTTGGGAGCAGTCCCGCAAGGGCGGAGTCAGTCATCCGATGACTCGAAGTCATCGGATGACTGACTCCACCCTTGTGGGACTGCTCCCAAAAAAAATCTAAAATACTCATTTCTTTATCTACTCACACTACTCTTGCCTATGACTGACCTCGCCACATCTGAAAAAATCCGCCCCGAATCCTCATTATACAGCCCCGACCTGGCGCCCATTCCCGCTTCAGCGAGAACCTGGACGACCTGGAATTACGCGGCGCTCTGGGTGAGTATGAGCCTGTGTATACCGACGTATATGCTGGCCAGTTCTCTGATCGAGGGCGGTATGAACTGGTGGCAGGCCATTGCGACGATCTTTCTGGGAAATACGATTGTGCTCTTTCCGATGATCCTGAACGGCCACGCCGGCGCCAAATACGGCATTCCGTTTCCGGTGCTGGCGCGGGCGAGTTTTGGGGTGCGTCTGGCGAATCTGCCGGCTATTTTGCGGGCGATTGTGGCCTGTGGCTGGTTCGGTATTCAGACCTGGATCGGCGGTTTTGCCTTGTATCAGATGTTTAAATTGTGGTTCCCTGGACTGGCAACTTTGCCGCAAGTGTTTCCGGTGTCTTTCGGGCTGGAAACCGGCCCGGCCATCACTTTTTTGCTGTTCTGGGCGCTGAACATGTACATCATCTGGCTGGGTGTGGAAACCATTCGCAAGTTGCTGGTTTTCAAGGCCTTGTTTCTTCCGCTGGCAGCATTGGCGCTGTTGTTCTGGGCCATCGATGCCGGCAACGGACTGGGGCCGATTCTGGCGCAGCCTTCCAAATTTCAAACCAATGCAGCGTTTTGGGATTTTTTCTTTCCGGCACTTACAGGTATGGTAGGATTCTGGGCGACCCTATCGCTGAATATTCCTGATTTTACCAGGTATGCAAAGAGTCAGCAGGCGCAGGTGACGGGGCAGGCGATCGGCTTGCCATCCTCCATGACGATTTTCTCTTTTATCGGGGTCGTGGTCACTTCCGCAACAGTTATTATTTACGGAGAAACCATCTGGGATCCGCTGGTGCTGGCCGGAAAGTTTGAAAGCAAATTACTCGTGAGTATCGCTATGATCTGCGTAGCCATTTCTACGCTGGCGACCAACATAGCGGCCAATATCGTAGGTCCGGCCAACGACTTTTCCAACCTGTCACCATCGCGTATCGATTTCAGGATGGGCGGATACATTACCGGCGTTTTGGGCTTGCTTATCTTTCCCTGGAAACTGGTGTCCGACCCGACCGGATACATCTTCACCTGGCTGATCGCCTACTCCAGTCTGCTGGGCCCTATCGGCGGCATCATGATTGCCGACTACTATTTTATTCGAAAAAAAGAACTGATTGTCAATGATTTATATTCCGAAACGGGTGTTTATTCCTACCGAAACGGATACAACCTCGCAGCGCTTTGGGCTTTGCTGGCCGGCATTGTTCCCAATATTCCGGGGTTTCTGGTGACCATTCACCTGGTGAGCCAGGATGCCGTTCCGGGTATCATTTCCGGACTGTATCATTACGCCTGGTTTGTGGGATTTGCCGTTTCGTTCATTGTGTATCTGTTGTTGATGAGGGTTGATAAAGAAGGGTTGATGAGGGTTGATAAGGTTGATAAGGGTTGATATTCATCCACTCTATAAAGTCTGCAATCTTCCCTTACCCCAAGCCGATGAATATCAACCCTCATCAACCTTTATCAACCCTCATCAACATATAAACTCATAAACTCATAAACCCATAAACCCTTTTCACACCACCACCCTAACCACTCTCACGTATGTCCATTCTCATTAAAAACGGTCTCGTTGCCAATGCGTCGGAAGAATTTCAGGCCGACATTTACATAGAAGGGGAAAAGATTGTCGCCATTGGTGCCAACCTTCCGCACAAAGCCGAAAAAGTCATCGACGCCTCCGGCAAAATCGTTGTACCGGGCGGCATCGACCCGCACGTGCACCTCGACATGCCGTTTATGGGCACGTTTTCGAGCGATGATTACGAAACGGGCACCCGCGCGGCCTTGTTCGGCGGCACCACCATGGTCATCGATTTTATTCTGCAAACCCAGGGCGATTCCCTGTACAATGCACTGCGCATCTGGCAGCAGAAATCGGCCGGCAAGGCCATCGGCGATTACAGTTATCATATGGCGGTCACCGATTTTAATGAGCAAACGGCTGCTGAGGTGGTAGAAATGATTGAAAAAGAAGGTATTACGTCGTTCAAAACCTTTATGGCCTACAAAGGTGCGCTGATGATCGACGACGGCCAGATGGTGCAGTTGATGCAGGTGGTGAAAAAACATGGTGGCATGGTGACGGTGCACGCCACCAATGGCGACATGATTGATTCGCTCATTGCCCAGAACCGGGCAGCCGGGAATCGTGCGCCGGTTTACCACTATTTGTCGCAACCGGAAGTGACGGAAGCCGAAGCGTCGGCACGTTTTACCGACATGCTTTTCTACACCGGTTGTAAAGGTTATATCGTGCACCTTACCTGCGAAGGCGCTCTGAATGCTGTGCGCGAGGCTACGAAAAGAAATCAGCAGGTGAATGTGGAAACCTGTATCCAATACCTGGTACTCGACGCGTCGTTGTACGAGCAGGATTTCGACGGCGCGAAATGGGTCATGAGTCCGCCATTGCGGCAAAAAAAGGACCAGGAAGCGTTGTGGGCAGGTATCAATCAAGGTTTGGTTAATGTGGTGGCTACAGACCATTGCCCGTTCACCTGGGAGCAGAAACAGATGGGAAAAAGCGATTTTGCAAAAATCCCCAATGGCCACCCGGCTATCGAGCACCGCATGGAACTGCTGTTTTCCGAAGGGGTGAATAAAGGTCGCATTTCGCTTCCAAAATTCGTGGAACTAAGCGCCACCAACGCCGCCAAAAAGTTCGGCATGTATCCAAAAAAAGGCACCATCGCCATCGGCGCCGACGCGGACATTTGCATTCTGGACCCAAATAAAAAGCATACGCTTTCTGCAAAAACGCACCACATGCGCACCGATTATTCCGCATACGAAGGATTCGAAGTAACCGGAAAAGTGGAAAC
>JAKQJD010000438.1 GCA_029561355.1 Bacteroidota bacterium
GGGCTTTGTGTACAAGCATAGGTGCGTAAGTGAAAGCGCAAAACTGTAAAAATGGAAAAAGGTTTATAGTTGGCTACAAGGAAATCGCAAATCATGTAATCGGAACTCGCAAATAATTAACTCAAGTTGTGACCTTGCCCCGCTGGGGCAAGGTCACAACTTGAGTTAAACACTGTACACAATAACGAAAACACCCGATTACCCCAATTTCCGGTAACTAACGCCATGCGCGTGCTGTCCCCGCAGCAATTCGATGATATACTGCAACACCTGGTCGTCTTTTTGAAAATCGGCGTCGCCGAGTTCAAGAATGACCACCGGCGTTTCCGTTTCAGTTTTCAGGTAGTCAAAATAGGCGTTCTGGATTTCTTCGAGGTAAGTGCCGGAAATATTGCGTTCGATTTCGCGGCCGCGGCCATGAATCTGTTTCAGCAGCACTTCCACCGGCCGGTGCAGGTACAGCAGGAGGTCGGGTTTCGGGAATGTCGCGTTGAGCACCGAAAAAAGCCGCTGAAACAAGCGGAATTCCTCTTCGCTGAGGTTGTTTTTGGCGAATAACAGCGTTTTTACAAAAAAATAGTCGGCAACAGTGAACGGCGTAAACAAATCGGGGCTGGCAAAATGCTCCAGCAGTTGTTTGTGCCGCTCGGTCATAAAAAACAGTTCCACCGGAAACGCATACCGTTCGGGCTGCTCGTAAAACGGCGGTAGAAATGGGTTGTCGGTGAATTGTTCGAGCACGAGCGAGCAACCGAACCGTGCGGCCAGGCGGTTGCACAGCGTGGTTTTACCAACGCCGATATTGCCTTCGATGGCAATGAATTGATAGGGTAAACGGTTGTCCGCCGGCGAATCTGACATAGCCAATTAACTCAGGTCGAGCATGATCACTTCGGAAGAATCTTCGCAGACCATGAACAGCTCGTCGATCTGCTGTTTCAGCACCGGGTGTTCGTAATCGGGTGCGATTTCCATGAGTGGAACCAGCACGAACGCGCGTTTGTGCAATTCCGGGTGCGGAATTTCCAGGCCCTTGTCGCGAACGATTCGTTTGCCGTATAACAGGATATCGATGTCGATCGGGCGCGGACCCCATTTTTCATTATCCTTGCGGGCGCGGCCCATTTCCCGTTCGATGCTCGTGATCTCTTTCAGGATATCGCGTGGATCGAGGGTCGTGTTGACCATCAGCACCTGATTCAGGAAAGAATCCTGGTCGGGATTGCCCCAGGGCTGCGTTTCGTAGAAATGGCTTTTTTTAGCGACTTTACCGATGGTTTTGGAGATTAACTCGGTTGCTTTTCGCAGTTGACCCATTCGGTCGCCTATGTTACTGCCCAGGCCCAGGTAGATATTAATGTATTTTTTTGGCGCGAAAGTTTGCATATCGGGATAGCGATAGAAAGGTGTGTGTTCGATCAGCGGCGGCAAAGGTAAAAAAACCGTCATACCAACAGCGGACAACTGCGTTTTGCTTTGAACGGATTTTTAGGAATGCTCTACCTTTGCCACTCAGATATGTAATCTTCAACGTTTCAGAACCATTATTTTCTACCTTTCGATATGAAAAACCTGTTTTCCATTGCTATTTTCGTACAACTCCTGCTTCTCGTTGCCTGTAAAAAAACGGACCAGGCACTTTTAACCCAAATGAATGATACGGTGGCCGAAATGCAAACCCAAACCGAGCAGTTCGATATGAACACGCAAGGCATCCTGAGTTTCGCTACCCTGGTGGACACTGCGCCGGAAGGACTGAAGGCCGATACCTTGAGCGGATATGCCGCTTTGCAGGCGAAAGTGACATCTATTAAAATTAAGCAGCAGGGCACGGTGTCCGAATTCAGGGAAATTCTGGCCGAACTACAGAAGTCCGCCGAAGCATATGCCGCCGGAAAAATTCCTACCGATGAGGCACGCAGTCAGCAGGAAACCCTGAGCGGCAGACTGATCGCTATCAAAGAATTATTGGCGCATGTGAGTAAAATTAACGACGAGGCGCAAACCGAATATGGCAAGATGATGGCGGAATATCGCAGTAAAACGGAGTAAAACAGCGAGAATACGGCGCTGAGCCGATGAAAGTTTGTGAATTGACCGCAGGCAGCGAAATCCTTGTTCGAAGTATCCGGGTTTTTGTCTTTTTTTGCACTGCAGTCCGCAAAGTTCGGACGAGTGTGCTTACTCTGGAATCAGCTCCCGTGTCATACATGAAACTACTGCTACCATTTGTTTTTTTGTTTTCAGCCTTCTTGCTTCCCGCCCAGAATTACCTCATGAACAATACCGCCGTAACGGATTGCAGCGGTACTTTTTATGACAGCGGCGGCGGCGCGGGCAACTACGGCAACAATCAATCGTTTACCAAAACCTTTTGCTCGGACGCCAGTTCGGGCACCCACGTTCAACTGAATTTCTCCGGCCTCGATCTGGCCGGCGGAGATCTGTTGTGCTTTTACGACGGCCCGAATACGGCAGCGCCTTTGCTGGCTTGTTCGGACGACTATCCGCCCGGCTCTCCGTTTATCGTGCAGGCTACCGCCGCTAACCCGAGTGGTTGCCTGACCGTTCAGTTCGAATCCGATGGCAGCGGCACGGCTACGGGCTGGTCTGCGGTTATTTCCTGCGTGGCATCGTGTCAAACGGTGCTCGCCGACCTTGTTTCGACCACTCCGGCGGGTTTTCCTGCCGATACCGGCTGGATAGACGTGTGCCCGAACGAACGTATCTTTTTCAACGGCGCAGGCATTTACCCCCAAAACGGGTTTGCTTATCAGCAGTCCGACCTCACAACCACATTCGAATGGAATTTCGGCGACGGCGGCATATCGTACGGACCGAATACGTCGCACCGGTTCGACGACCCGGGCGGATACTACGTGCAGTTGTTTCTGGTGGATGCCCAGGGATGCCGCAGTACCAATTTGATCAATCAGCGCATACGCGTGGCGCCGAGGCCTAATTTTGCGCTGGCCGGCGCTGTGACCAATCAGATTTGTGCCCGGGATACGATCGTTCTGAGCGCTGTTGTTGCAGATAGTGTAAATGGACAGAACCTCGTGGTAACGCCCAATCCCGCTACTTTTTCGGTAGAAGGCAGCCGTTCCGACTCGCTGGCATTGCCCGATGGAACGGGTATTCCTTATGAAACTACGATCTTCTTTACCGAATTTTCACCGGGGCAGGTGATGACGAGCGAGGACGATCTGGAGAGTATTTGCGTCAACATGGAACATTCCTGGATGCGCGATATTCAGATCACCCTGACTTGCCCGAACGGCCAAAGTATTATCCTGCACAATTTTGCCGGACAAACCGGCGGCCAGGTTTTCCTGGGAGAACCGAATGACGGTGATGGATTTACTCCTGTTCCCGGCCTGGGCTACGATTACTGCTGGATTCCCAATGCGCCCAACCCGACCTGGATACAATACGCCAATACGAACCTGGGCGGCAACGGTACCCTGCCTTCGGGCGATTACAGCACGTTCGATCCTATTTCCGACCTCGTTGGGTGCCCGCTGAATGGCGAATGGACGATAACGGCGACCGACCTTTGGCCGATCGATAACGGGTTTATGTTCAACTGGAGCCTAAAATTCCAGGACGAACTGTATCCGAATATCGAATCTTTTACCCCTCAAATTGTCGACTGGTACTGGAATAACCACCCTTCGATTTTTTATTCCACACAGGATTCCATCATCGCCGCTCCGCAAAATGCGGGCACTGCCGGGTACATTTTCACGGTACGCGATACGTTCGGATGTACCTGGGATACACTCGTGAACGTGTCGGTTCTGCCGTTCACCAACCCGCAGTGTTTCAGTTGCGATATTGACTACAAGGTATTGCGCGATACGTCTGTGTGTGAAGGCGAACCGGTGTTGCTCGACGCATCCTCCCTGAACCCGAGCCAACTGGAAGTAGAATTCGAATCTTACCCGGATTACAAACTGGGGAATGGTAATCACCCGCACAACAACCCCTATCTGGCGCCCATTTCGGTGAATAGTGTCGGGTATAATATCCTCACCAATCCGGTTGCGCAGATCACTTCTGTGTGTATGGATATTGAAACGGATTTTGACGCCGACCTTAATATTTCTCTCCGATCGCCCGACGGCAAACTACTTGAACTCACTACCGGAAACGGCGGTGCGGGAGACAATTACCACAATACCTGTTTTACGCCCTCGGCTTCTACTTCCGTGGTAGGCAGCACAGCGCCTTTTACCGGAGACTACAAACCGGAGGGCTTGTGGACCGCACTGAACAATGCGGTGGTTAATGGCGACTGGAAACTGATGATCTCCGACGGCTTCGGTACCAGTCAGTTGGGTAAGGTGAAATGGTGGAGCATCGGTTTTAATTACGATAACTCGGTCAACTACACGTGGACAAATGCGGCGACACTGGACTGCAACAACTGCGCGACGCCCATTGCCACGCCTACCACCAATACCACGTACATTGTTACGGCGAAAGACAATTTCAACTGCGAGCACAAAGACACGGTAACGATCACGATTACAAACTTCTTTCCAGCGCCCGGCAACCTGGAAGTGATCAGTATCGGCACTGCCGACATGACCTGGGGCTGGCAACCGGTACAGGGCGCAAATGGATATGAAGTAAGCGTAAACAGTGGTCCCTGGCAACCAGCCAGCGGTCCATTGACGCATACGGTCACGGGACTTGTTTCCGGTGATGTAGTCAATATTGAAGTGCGTGCCATCGGCGGCAGTGTAACCTGCCCTCCGAATATCGCTGCGGCTTCCAGTACGTTTGTGATGTGTACGCTGGCCGGCAACCTGGGCTCCGTATCGCCGGCGCGATGTGCGGGCACCAATACCGGCTCAGCCATTATCAATGCCTCCAATGCCAGTGGTGCGGTCGATTTTTTTGCCAACGGAACGGGTTCGCCTTTCGCTACCGGCGATTTGCTGAATATGTTCGGCGCAGGCAACCATTTCGTGGTGCTGCGGGATGCGGCAGGTTGCCGCGATACGGTTGATTTCTCCATCAGTGAACCGGCCCCTCTTGCGCTGGATGCTTCCAAGTCGGATGTGTTGTGCAACGGCGGAAGCACCGGTTCGGCATTTGTTACTTCCACAGGCGGCACCGGAAATATCGGCTTCGAATGGCAACTCTGTGCCGGCGGTTCGCCCATATCCGGCGCTTCGATCAGCAACCTTTTTGCCGGTTGCTATGAAGTTGTTGCAACCGATATCAATGGATGTACGGCTGACGCCAGCGTGGATGTTGCGGAGCCAGCGGCATACACTTTCCAGTTAACGCAGGATTCCGTCAGTTGCAACGGTTTGTCCGACGGAGCGGCCAATGTGCTGGTTTCCGGCGGCACGACGCCTTATCAATATGCCTGGGACAATGCAGATAACACACCCGGCGCTACAGGCCTCGATGCGGGCATTCACTTCGTAACGGTGACGGATGCAGCCAACTGTATTACCACAACCTCTGTGGAGGTGCTGGAACCTGCTACGCTGGTCATCGATAGCACAGCCTCGCGTGCCGTTTCCTGCTTTGGAGGCAACAACGGGACTGCGTCGGTTTTCCCTGCGGGCGGCACCAGCCCTTATAACTATCATTGGATAGATAACCAAAACACACCCAAAGCGCTCAATCTGAGTTCGAGCAATTATGCCGTAACCGTTTCAGATTCAAAGGGTTGTAGTGTATCTACTTCCGTCACCGTGGAAACGCCCGACGAGTTGCAGGTTACGTTCAACGGAGTGGCCGGAGAAAAGTGCGCCAGCGCCTGCGACGGTACCGCTACCGTCGTGGTAAATGGTGGCACGGCTCCATACGATTATCAATGGGACGACCCCAATTTGCCTGACGGCAGCACGACGATCCAGGATCTTTGCCCCGGCCAGTACACGCTGACCGTACAGGATGAAAGAGGCTGTACCGCTGCCGAAGCGGTTGATATTGCCGCTGCGATTCCGATAGATGTACAGTTTGCCGTTGTTGCTCCGAGTTGTTCGGGTATGCTGGACGGGAATATTGAAACGACTGTAAATGGTGGCGCTACGCCGTATCAATTTGCCTGGAATAATTCCGCAGCAACAACGCCCGATATCCAGAACCTCGATTGCGGACAGTACATCCTGACGCTGACAGACGCCGCAGGATGTGTCCGTTTCGACACAACTTCACTGGCCTGCCCGGCAACGATTCAAGTCGATGATATTCAGGCCCAGGAAGTGAACTGCTTCGGCGGCGCCGACGGCAGTGTTTCCGTACAGGCACAGGGCGGAAACGGAGCCCTGCACTATCTCTGGAGCGACGGCAATGCCCAGGTAAACGCTACTGCTACCAACCTGAGCACCGGCATGTACACCGTTACCATCACGGATGACAATGGTTGCAATACGACTGCCAGCGCTACGGTAACACAGCCGCCTTTGTTGCAGGCCGGCACTGCAAAAACAGATGTCACCTGCTTCAATGGTTCCGACGGAACGGCCACGGTTACTCCCACGGGTGGCGTGTCGCCGTACGGCTTTGCCTGGAACGTACCGCAAACCGGACAAACGGCAACAAGTTTACTTGCAGGCGCTTACACCGTCACGGTGACGGATGATAATGGTTGTACCGTTACTTCTTCCGCAACCCTGCAGCAGCCTGCCACCGCCGTGTCGGCAGTGGTGGCCCAAACCGAAACGGCCTGTTACAATCAAAGCAACGGCGCCGCGCTGGCCACTGCAAACGGCGGAAACGGAGCACCGTACTCCTTCCTTTGGAGCAATAATGAAAATACGGCAGCGGCTACCAGTCTGCCTGTCGGAAACTATACCGTAACTGCCAGCGACAGCAAAGGATGCTCTGTGACGGAAAATGTTACGATCCTGCAGTATGACAGTATTGCGGTGAATGTAGTAAGTATCATTCCTTCCTGCTTTGGATACTCCGATGGCCGTGCTGCCGTCAACCAGGTACTCGGCGGCGCCGGGGGCAACAACCTGGCCAATTACATTTATCAGTGGAGCAAACCCAATGCGCCGAATACCGTATCGATCGATGGTCTACAGGGAAATAAAACCTATACCGTGACGGTCACCGACCAGGAAGGTTGCAGCGGTGTGCGCGCATTCGATGTGACCCAGCCGCCTGCTATTGTTGTACAAACGGCACATGACAACGTTTCCTGTTTCGGATTTACGGATGGATCGGCTCGTGTTGTGAACGTGCAGGGGGTTAACCCGATTACTCAATACAACTGGAGCAACAACGCTACGGGAAATCAAATTGATCAGGTTACGATCGGCACCTACACAGTAACGGTTACAGACAGCCAGGGATGTACAGGCAGTAATACCGAACAGGTTACGCAACCGCAACCTTTAAGTGTGTCGTTTACGACCAAAGGGCTTTTGTGTCACAACGATACGGATGCAACCATCTCTGCCACGGTCGATGGCGGCACTCCGCAATACACCCTGCAATGGAACAACGGCAATTCACTGGCCGGCATTACCAATCTTGGTCCCGGGACGTATACGCTGCAGATTACGGATGCCAACGGGTGTATGCTGGCTGATTCTGCCTCCATTATCCAGCCTGAAGAAATACAAGTGGATGCACGTGCCACCGACCCAAGATGCTTCGAGGACAAGAACGGGCATATCGATCTGAGTGTTACAGGCGGTAAACTGCCTTACCGGTACAGCATCGACGGCGGTGATTTCAACGGTTCGCCGAATTTCATCGGACTTGCAGCGGGACTTTACACCATTCAGGTGAAAGACGCCAACAATTGTATCACTACGATCACGGATTCGCTGGCGCAGCCGCTCCCGCTGGAATTGTCACTCGGCGCGGATACCACTTTGATATTGGGCGATAGTTTGTTGTTGTCGCCCGACGTTTCCAATGCGGTCGGCTCCCTGATCTACAAATGGCAAAGTTCCCTGGTAGATACCTGGGAGTGCGTCGATACAGTGGATTGTGAAGGCATCCTGGTGAAGCCGAGCCATACCAATACTTATTATCTCCAGATCACTGATGCGAACGGCTGCACAGGAGAATCGAAGGTGAAGGTTTCCGTAGAGAAGCCGCGCGGGGTGTTTGTTCCGACTGCGTTTTCACCCAACGGCGATTTGACCAACGACTTGCTTCTGGTGCACGGTAAAGCCTCGCAGGTCCGCCTGATCCTCACGTTCAAGGTGTACGACCGCTGGGGTGAACTGGTGTATCAGGACCAGAATTTCGGAGTAAACGATGCCACCCGCGGCTGGGACGGTCTTTTCCGCGGTAATGCCTGCGACCCGGGCGTGTATGTATGGCAGCTCGAAGCCGAATACCAGGACGGATACAAGGAAGTGCTTTCCGGGAATGTGACGCTGGTGAAATGAGTGCGAAGTCTTCAGTGCGAAGTCGTCAGTGCGAAGTGCGAAGTCAAGCGCAACGTGAGCGGCATTGACTTCGCACTTCGCACTGACGACTTCGCACTGTTTTTTGTTAAATAAATGAGGGAACGGTAGATTTTCCTTTTTTTTCGGACGTAATTATCCCAATTCTAAAATTTACACATAACCATGAAGCAACTTTACAAACCGATTTTATTGCTGGTTGCCCTGCTGTCGTTGTTTTCCAGCGATTTGCAGGCGCAGGATCCGCGTTTTTCCCAATATTACGCGTCCTCATGGAACCTTAATCCGGCCATGACAGGCATTTTCAACGGCCGCTGGCGTGCCACGGTAAACTACCGCGATCAATGGAACAGTTTTTTGTCGCCCGTGCCATTCCGCACGTATGCTGCTTCCTTTGAAACGCGGTTTAATGTTGGCGCCAACGACGACTACGCTTCTTTCGGCATCGGCGCCATGCACGACGAGGCCGGTACCGCGCGTTTCCAGCAGAACAAAGTACAGTTGGGCGGCGCTTTCCTCAAACAACTTTCCGGAGGCCGGTATGCCAACGAGCACTACCTCTCCGCCGGCGCTCAGGTGGGATTCGGGCAGAATTCCATCGACTGGAGCAAGATGTGGTTTAGCCGCCAGTTCGATAACAGTTCCGAAACACCCGACTTCGGCGCTTCCAGCGGCGAAGCCAATGCGAATGCCAACTCTCCGCTTTACCTCGATTTCAATGCGGGACTTTTGTGGTACGTGGTCTTCAAAAATGAAGGATTTTTCTATGCGGGCGGTTCCATGCACCACCTGAACCAGCCCAGCATTTCCCTGATAGAAGACAACAAGGAAACCCTGTACTCCCGCTGGTCGGGTCACGTGGGCGGGCAGTTTCCGCTGACCGACAATTTCGGTATTCTTCCCGGCGTACAATTTATGAAACAGGGCCCTGCCATGGAAACGGATATGGGTATCAATTTCAGGTACTCCAACAACGACCTCAACGAACTGGCCCTTCGCGCCGGCGTGTGGGGCCGACTGGGCAACAAACTCGACAAGAGTGTACAAATGGACGCCATCACCATCGTCGGTATGGTCGAACTCAACCGATGGATGCTGGGCCTCAGTTACGACATCACGGTGTCGGGCCTGACGGCTGCGAACAACTCCCGCGGCGCATTCGAGGTGTCGCTGACGTATGTGCATCCGGAATACCGCCGCTCCCGCGTGACCTGCCCGAAATTCTGAGGTTCAAGCATTTAGAAATTATTTCAGGCTCTACACAGTTCCTGATTTTTTGCTTCCACATAGCAACTGATTTTGCCTTATCTTCCTGACGGACCTGTCCACACTACGGAAAGTTTGCACCAAGCGCCGTAGCGTGGACAGGTCCCGTCAGGAAGACAAGGCAAAATCAGTTACTATTTAGAACGAATTACACACAGTCCTTTCACAATCAACCTGTTCCCTACCCATGCAAAAACTCGTGTCTTTCTTCCTGCTGCTATTCCCCGCTTTCCTTTCAGCCCAAAATCCGGCGCTTACACCCGCCAAGCCCAAGCCGGGAGAAGCCGTCGAACTGGTATTCGATTTAAGCAAAAGCCCGTTGCGCCAGGCAGACGACATCGAGGTGGTATGGATGGAATACAGCGGCGGAAGCCCTGAGATAAGGGAAGTGGCGCAAAAAAGAACGGGTAGTTTGTTGCAAGCAAGGATCACTCTGAACCCTGCATCGCTGTCGTCGCTGGTGGTTTTGCAGGCCGGTGAACGTTTCGACAACAACAACGGCGAAGGTTATTTCGTGTCCGTTTACGATGCTTCCGGCAAACAATTGCCGGAAAGTATGGCTGCCCAGGCGATGCTGTACCGCGACTACGGCGGCCCTTCAGATTTGAAACGCATCGCGTCCACTACCATGGAACAATACGAACGTGCATTTCAACTGCAACCCGATCTGAAAAAGAAGTATCTGGGCAGTTATGCCAATTCCATTTTAGCCGCAAAACGCGGGGATACAGGCAAAAATCAGGTGCTGGAATTGTTTGCCGAAGCCGAAAAAGATGCCAATCTGGAAGAAAAAAACCTGATTTCTATCTTGCGTACCTACGAACGTATGTCGATGGTAGACAAAGCGAAGACATTGAAAGACAGGATTAAAAGCAAGTTTCCCAAAGGACAGTTGGTGCGGCAGGAACGCCTGAGCGCTGCCGAAAATAATTCTGATCTGGCGAAGGCAGAAAACCTGCTCGCTACCTTTATTCAGGATTTTCCGCCGCAAACGGCCGATGAAAAGGCTGCAATTGCCAGGGTGCAGGCCAATATTTGCGCCAAAACCGGCGACTTGCACGACTGGGAAAAATTCAAAATCAAAGCGGCGCTTCTGCCGGGCGACCAGCGTGCGTCGTTGTACAATAATTTTGCCTGGGAACTGGCCGAAAAAGGCGAAGAACTCGAAACGGCAAAATCGCTATCCGCAGAAGCGGTAGCGCTGGCAAAAAAGGAAATCAGCGAGCCCTCTTCGGCTGTTTCGGGGCTGATCTCGGAAAAGTCGCGCCGCAAGTTTCGCACCATCGACTACGGCAACTACCTCGATACCTACGCGTACGTACTCGATAAAACCGGCGATGCAGCCGCTGCTGCCAAGTACCAGGCGGAGGCCATTGAACTCAACGAAGGCAAGGATGCCGAGTTCAACGAACGTTACATCGGATACCTCGAACGCTCCAAAGCCACAAACCTGCGCGCCCAGATGGAACGTTTTATCATGGAAGGCCACGCGACGGAAAAAATCAAAAAGCAGTTCAAAGCGCTGTATATCTCCGAAGGCAATTCCGAATCGGGCGCCGGGGCTTACCTGAGCGGACTGGAGGCCATTGCCCAAATCAACCTTCAGAAGGAACTGATGGGGAAAATGCTCGACCAGCCTGCACCCGCCTTTAGCCTGCAGAACCTGAAAGGCGACGTAGTGAGTCTCGAAAGCCTGCGCGGCAAAGTTGTCGTCGTCGATTTCTGGGCTACCTGGTGCGGTCCCTGCAAAGCATCGTTCCCGGGAATGCAAATGGCCGTGGATAAGTACCTGAACGACAAGGAAGTAGCCTTCGTTTTTGTGGATACCTGGGAGAAATCCGATGACAAACTCAAAAATGCTCAGGAATTTATCACGGGCAAAAAATACGCCTTCAACGTACTGATGGACAACGACGACAAGGTGGTTTCGTCCTTCGGCGTTTCGGGAATTCCAACCAAGTTCGTGATCGACCGGCAGGGAAAAATCCGTTTTAAAGCGGTGGGATTTGACGGAAGCGCGGAAGGGCTTGTGGAGGAGTTGAGTAGTATGATCGAGTTGGCGCGGGCGAAACCCTGATCAGAAGTGAGAAATGAGAATCCGCTGGTGGTTTAGTGGTTAAAACGTTATGTATATGAATTTTCGCTCCCTGCAAGGTGTGCCGGTCTCGACGCTTGCTGCCACCTTCAACCGCGCCTTTTCCGATTACGTCGTTCCGTTTCAACTCACGGAAACCCAACTTCAAAATAAACTCATCAGCGACGGCGTACGCCTGGACCTCTCCGCCGGCGCATTCGAGCAGGACGAACTGGTCGGTTTTATCCTGCATGGCTACGATGTGGTGGATGGCGAGCCTGTGGCGTACAACGCCGGAACAGGGGTGATTCCTGAAAAAAGAGGGCAAAAACTTACCGCCAGGTTGTACGACTTTATTTTACCGGAACTGAAAAATGCAGGCATACAAAGTGTTCAGTTAGAAGTCATTAGCAGTAATCAGGTGGCATTCAATACGTATCGGAAAACCGGCTTCGAGGTGGCGCGCGAACTGGATTGTTACAAGGGCATGGTTACTGCCCAGCCTCAGGGCGGGTTTGAAATCCGCTCGCTGGAAACCTACGACTGGCCCTTGCTGCAATCTTTCCGGGACTGGCAGCCGTCGTGGCAAAATTCCGTTACGGCCGTTGAAAATGTCAGGGCCGGAAACATTTCTCTCGGAGCCTGGGAAGGTACCAGTCTGGCCGGTTACCTGATTTACAACCCCGTTTCCAACCGCGTTCAGCAATTTGCCGTGCATCCCCGGTTTCGACGGAAAGGAGCGGGAACACAACTTTTTGCCCACACCGCTCAACTCGCAAACAAGGAACTTGTTTTGATCAAT
>JAKQJD010000439.1 GCA_029561355.1 Bacteroidota bacterium
TTCATCATTCATCATTCAAAAGTGCCCCTCCTCCTCAGCCGACATCCATTTCCCAAAACGCAATTCGGAATCTGGCAGATTGCCGAAGAGGAAGCGTTTTTTCGGGCCGACCTGCCCTTGTCGGCGCAGGAAGAACAGGAATGGAGCCTGCACAAAGGGGTGCGACGCAGCGAATGGCTGGCCGGGCGCTGGCTGTTGCACCGTTTGAGCGGCGCGGCGCAACGGATGCCGATGGCGAAAGACGCCTTTTCCAAGCCATTTTTCCCTGACAATGCGCGCTTTCTCTGTTCTTTGAGCCATTCGAAAGGGATCGTGGCGGCATTGTTATTGTCGGATGCGGTGCCGGGCGTTTCCATCGGTTGCGACATTCAGGTATTAGTGGATAAAATGCCGCGTATTGCGCCGAAATTTTTGAGTACGCCGGAAATGGATTTTGTGTTACAGCATACCGTGGCCGATCAATTTGACCTGTTTCATGCCTTCTGGACTGCCAAGGAAAGCCTGTACAAGGCATACGGACTGAAAGAACTCGACTTCAAAGAGCATATCCGGGTGTTCGATTTCGAGTGGAAGGAAGGCCGCGCCCTTGCTGCTGCAACCGTTCAAAAAGGTGGTTTTGTGCAGCCGTTTTCCCTGCAAATCGAAAAAATGGGCCTGCCGGAAACAGGCGAACTCATGCTCACCGTTTGTGTAACCGCCTGACAGACTGAAAACAACAAATGACAACAATGCGGTGTTACTATAAACCTTGTCAATTTCGCCCCCGGTAATGCCGGTATGTTGCCCGACTTCGCACTTCGCACTGAAGACTTCGCACTGACTCCACACTTCGCACAGACTTCGCACTTCGCACAGATGACTTCGCACTCATGACCTACCCTCCCCCTTTTATCCGACAAATGCAGGCCCTGCTCGGTGCGGAATATGCTGATTTTGAAGCCGCATTACAAACGTCGCCGCCGGTGAGCATTCGTTTGAATTCATTGCGGACTGCCGGCAACAACGCTTTTGAACACCCTTTTGCCGCGCTGCCGCAGGTGCCCTGGCACCCCGGCGGCCGTTATTTACCAGAGCGCCCCGTCTTTACCCTGGATCCTGCGTTTCAGGCGGGCGCCTATTACGTGCAGGAAGCCTCGTCGATGTTTTTGTATGAAGCGTTGCGGCAAACGGTAGATTTTTCCAAAAAACTGAGAATCATGGATTTGTGCGCGGCGCCGGGCGGCAAAAGCACCCTTATCGCTTCCATGCTCGACCCGCACAGAGACCTGCTGGTGAGCAATGAAGTCATTCGTTCCCGGGTAAGTTCCCTCCGGGAAAATATCGAAAAATGGGGCGCACCCAACACGGCCGTCTGTAGCGCCGAAACGACCGATCTGGCAGGACTGGAAGACTGGTTCGACGTGGTGGTAACCGATGCCCCCTGTAGCGGAGAAGGGCTGTTCCGCAAGGACCCCGACGCTACCCGGGAATGGTCGCCCGCCAGCGTGGAACTGTGCTCCGGGCGTCAGCGGCGTATCCTCGCTTCAGCCGTGGCAGCCCTGGCGCCCGGCGGCGTTTTGGTGTATAGTACCTGCACCTACAACCGCGACGAAAACGACCTCAACGCCGCCTGGGTGGTACGGGAATTCGATCTCGATCCGGTTCATCTGGACGTTCCGGCCGACTGGAATATAGCGGCTACGGAATACGGGTACCAGTTTTTTCCGCACCGCGTGCAGGGTGAAGGGTTTTTTATCGCCGTTTTCCGAAAAAAAGAAGGGCCCGCCCGGAAGCACAACCCGGCTTCGGGGTTTAAAAATCTGAAACCGCTGGCCAAAAACCAGGTGCCCGAACTCGGCCGCTGGCTTCGTCCCGGCGCCGAACTGCGTTTTTTCGAAACGACATCCGGTGAAATAATGGCCTTCCCGGCCGCCTTGGAAAATGATTACCTTGTGTTGGAAAAACACGTGCGCACCAAGTGGTTCGGCGCGAATATCGGAGAATTCAAAGGCAAGGATTTTATTCCCGGACATGCCCTTGCGTTGCACAATCAGGTATCGCCCGAATTGCCGGGCATCGAACTGAGCCGCGAACAGGCCTTGCTGTTTTTGAAAAAAGAAACTTTCGAACGCACCCCCGACATGCAAAACGGCTGGATGCTGGCGCGCTACAAAGGTT
Organism: Bacteroidota bacterium; assembly: GCA_029561355.1. Taxonomy (GTDB): domain Bacteria; phylum Bacteroidota; class Bacteroidia; order Chitinophagales; family Saprospiraceae; genus M3007. Next base: position 2,158 of record JAKQJD010000439.1, read on the forward strand.
TGAACCTGGGCTGGATGAAAGTGCTGCCCAACCGGCTCAACAATTACCTGCCGCCGGAACGGCGAATTCGTATGGACGTGAACGAATAAACGTGCATCTCTGCATACCGGCGGTTTTCAAAAACTGTTTGTCCGTATAAAATGAGATATTTTCTGCTTGCTTTCCTGCTTTCCCCCGTGTGGTCGCACGGGCAGCAGTTCAGTGCCGTAGACGAGCATAGTTTGAATACCCCGAACGGCCGTACCCGCTCCATCCCCAAACTCGCTACCCATCTGGCAGAAGGCGCAACGACCGATCTGGAAAAACTGCGCGCCATTTATGCCTGGATCACCATGAATATCGACTACGAAGACAATTACGCTTCATCCGATTTCTGGGCGACACCGGAATACATCGAAGAACAACATGCGAAAAACGTGCTGCACAACCGCAGCGCGGTATGTCAGGGTTATGCGAATCTTTTTTGCGCACTGGCCAAGGAACTCGATCTGCCCTGTGAGGTCGTAACCGGCATTGTAAAAGAATCCGGTGGCGAAGTGCCCGAACTGGGCCATGCCTGGGTGGCCGCTCAGGCCGACGGGAGCTGGCGTCTTTTCGATCCGACCTGGGGTGTTCCCGCTCCGGGTATGAGCGCCTATGTGGTCAATGAAAAATACTTCGACACGCCGCCTGATCGCTTCATTCTCAACCATTTGCCCGATGATCCGGTATGGCAGTTGCTGGAAAAACCGGTGGAGGAACGGCTGTTCAGAACAGCAGGCAACGCCGAAATGACCGCCTACCTGGCCGATGCACCCGATGCGATATTCGTATACCAGGATACCCTGCGCGAGTGGCTCGCCATGGATTCGGCACAGCGCATGCTGCATATGGAAAACCGGGTGCTGCAATTCAACGGCAGCAACGAGCGCGCGATTTTCAGTCTCGGGCAGAATTACTGGGGGCTTTTTTACGACCAGCACCGGCTCCTCGATTCTTTGGCCGACGATGCCATTTTGCAGGACAGCGTGGTGCTGGATACCACCTGGTTTCTGGAACAAACCGCGTTGCTCGAAAAATACCACAGCCGTGCGCGCGACTTGCTCGGCCGCCTGGAAAGCCGCGAACGGGTGGCACATGCGCAGAAGTTTTACACTCCCGGCGACGTGGAGGCGATCATTTTCAAACTGAAAGGCTCCTTGTGGACCGGCCAGTTTGAAAAAGCGTATCACCGTTATGCCGACCGGATAGAAGAATCCCAATTGCTGGAATTGCGCAATTACCTGGAGAAAGCCGATGCTGAATACGAAGCGGCGGAACGCACCTTGAACTGCGACAAAACGTACAACTCCTGCCTTGAAATCTGGCATAACCGCAGTCTCGTATATATTCAATTCGCGCAGCGGGAAGTGACGATGCTCGAACAGATGCTCAGCGAAAAAGACACGCGACATTTATCCCGGTCATTGCTTGTATATGCCCCGGAAGCGCGGCAATTTTTTCGGAAAGCCTCTGCGGAAGTTTTGAAAATGACCTTGCGACCACCTGTTTTTGCGCTCACCCGGGAGCGGCAGGAATCGATCGCGGCAGGTTTGCTGGCGGTGCGTTCGTGCGAGATCCGTGCCAGCCGCGCAGAACAGATGCCTGCGCTGGAAGAGACGTTGCGCAGCGCCTCGTTTTCTTTTTCAAAAGCCGACGTATTGCTGAAAAAACTGTCGGATATACAGATCGTCTTATTTCAATTCATTGATTCTGTTGAGAATAGCAGTGCCGGCATGAATAGCGAAGTGGCACAGAACCTCCTGTTCAACCTGAATTACGAAACATTTTCCCTACAGTACAACCTGGGTACTTTGCGGTACCGGAAGGCTTGGGCACTCTGGCAACAGGCCCGAAAATCGAATACGCTCCAACTGGAAAAAGAAAACATTCGCGCCGCCATCGAACCGGTTCTGGAATGTGCAAAAGAAGCGGGCATCGCGTTAGCCGCCGTGGCACGCCTGGGCCAACTTTCTACCGCGCATGTCGACCAGCGCCGTCAGCAGGTGAACAAGTTGCGCGATACGGCGCTACAATTGCTCGATTTGCTGGAGCAATGAGCGCTCTTTAATTAACTCAAGTTGTGACCTTGCCCCAGCGGGGCAATATCTTTGTAGCACGATGTGGGAAAAATGGAACCCGGCCCAGCGGGCCGGTATCTGTTGGCCATGAAAACATTTTCAGATACCGACCCTCTGGGCCGGGTCAAATCGTTGGCGCCCATTTGCTACAAAGATATTGCCCCGCTGGGGCAAGGTCACAACTTGAGTTAATTATTTGCGAGTTCCGATTACATGATTTGCGATTTCCTTGTAGCCAACTATAAACCTTTTTCCATTTTTACAGTTTTGCGCTTTCACTTACGCACCTATGCTTGTACACAAAGCCC
>JAKQJD010000441.1 GCA_029561355.1 Bacteroidota bacterium
TACAGCGTCGCATCCTTTACGGCATCGGCATTGAAGGTGCTGAAAAAGCCCAGTAAATGGCTCGCATTGTATACGGGCGCCTCGTCGAGCAGGATCAGGTTCTGGTCGGCCGCGCCGCCGCGGACGTAAAAGCCGGCATTCCCTTCGCCGGCAGATTTTACGCCGGGCAGGAGTTGAATGGTTTTCAGGACGTCGCGCTCGCCCAGCAGCATGGGCAGGGATTTCAGGTCGGCCATGTTGATCTTTTCGACGCCCATCAGCGCCCGCTCCACACGTTCTTCCCGTTTTTCCGCCTTGATTTCGATCTCTCCGAGCATGGTGGAGTTGTCGGAAAGCGCAATGTCCAGTTTTTGATTTTGAGTGAGTTTCAGGTTTCGGGTAACGGTCACATAACCCAGGTAAGCAAAACTGAAGGTGTGCTCGCCTTCCGGCAGCGTCAGCGAATAGAAGCCGTATTCGTTGGAAACGGCGCCTGTTCCATTTTCTGCACGTACGGTTACACCGATGAGCGTTTCGCCGGAAGCGGCGTCCGTGAGTGTGCCGTTTATGGTGAATTTAGCCCCGTTTTGGGCAAAAGAAAGGCTGGCCCAACAAAAGAGGGCGAATGCAAGAGTGGTTTTCATTTTGATAAATGATTGAAAAGTGTTGTTAGAAACTACGATGGTTTCTTACTGGGTCTCCGGTCCTGATGAGGATATTATGCGTCCGGCTTGAGTACCTGAATGACTACGTTGCCTTTTTTACGGAAAGATTCGACGTAGGTATGCGCTTCTCTGATCTGTTCGAGTGGGTACGTTCTGTCTATGACGGTAGTCAGTTTTCCGGCTTCTATAAGATCCTTCAGGTGCTGAAGGTCACCGGGTTTCGATTTCGGGTTTGTTGCCACCGTCACGTATTTTCCTCCCGGTTTCAATAAGTGTTTGCAGGCGGACCGGGAGGTTTTGCCCACGGCATCGAAAATGATATCGAAGCGGGCTTCCGTTTTGGTGAAATCGTCTTTCGTGTAGTCGATGATGGTTTGGGCGCCGAGTTGTTGCACCATTTCTATATTGCCAGTGCTGCATACGGCTGTGATGTCGGCCCCGAAAGCCTTCGCGATCTGAACGGCAAAGGTGCCCACGCTGCCCGAAGCGCCGTATATCAGGACCCGGTCTCCCGCTTTTATGCCGCCCTGTTTCAAGAACCGCCATGCGGTCAAACCTCCGACCGGAACGGTTGCAGCCTCTTCAAAAGTCATGTTCGAAGGTTTTATGGCGATCAGGTCATTGGCAGGCAGGCAGGTGTACTCCGCATATCCGCCGAATCGCAGTCCGCAGGAGGCGAATACCGGATCCCCTTTTTTGAACGACTGCACTTTTGAGCCGGTGGACTCGACAACGCCGGCCAGTTCGAACCCCAGAATTTTTACTCTCCTGGGTTTGAATAACCCGTTGAAAAGCCGCGCTAAAAACGGATCTGCTTTTCGCAATCTCCAATCGCCTGCCGTGACGGTCGTGGCGTGAATTTTTATCAGCACTTCGTTTTCTTTGGGTACCGGTTTGTCGATGTCCGTTAATTCCAGCACATCGGGTGAACCGTACTTTTGATAAATGACTGCTTTCATTGTGCAAAGGATTTTGTTAGTGGTAATTCATTTTGAATTGGTTCGTACGCTTCTTCATGGAAGCCCTTACGAATGAGCCGGCCTGCCAATACCATTTCATAAATTGCAATTGGGAGCGCCAGTAATATGATTTCGGAGGAGTAGTGCGGGATGAATTCCAACAACTCTAATATGGCAGCAATGAATATTAAAACAGCCCCGAGAATACCCAAAGAAGACAGTTTTGCGGGTACCAGTTTTGTTTGATAAAATATGCTGCTGTAAATAAATGTGTTGATTCCCAGCATAAAATGCGGACCCAGAATGAATGCCCAACTGTAAATTGTTTTCAGAATGTTTCCGGATGCCTGAAGCGCCATGAGTTCATTGCCGGACAAGCCTGCAGACTCGTGGCTTATTTTTACAATGGTAAGCATGCTAACCACGCCGATTAAAATAAAAACAACTTCCAGTAAACGGAACAAGGCATAACCCAATCCCCAACTTTCACTGTATCTTTTTAAATACGGGTAGAGCATGATGCCTGTTCCGATATTGGAAACCGCCAGCAGCAAATCAAAAAGGGCTCCCAGGGAAATTTGAGTGGAAGCATTGCTGGCAGCGCTCAGGAAATCCGGATTCTTTAAAACAGGATTGTACAGAACTACTGCGATGATGGCAGTTGTAGTAGCGGCGATAAAAAATGCGCCTGTGATTTTTTCATTTTTCCGTTTTGAATCAATTGTTTTCATGTTGAAATGTGTTGTCATTTGATAATGGTATGCTTTAATTGACAATACAAAGGTACCCGCACGATACAGGTGGAGAATAGGACAATCGGGCAGTTGAACCGGATTTTTCTGAAGTTTTTATTTGTCCTGTACAACTAATAAATAGTCCTGTCAGGCACGCAACAACCGAAATTACTTTTGCATGTGAAAAATGGTGTTTCACTCAAAAAGTAATTTCTATGAAATCAAGATTGAAATTGATCGCAACCTTAAAAATCTGGATTGTTATTTATCCGTCCATTACCCTGTTTCTGTATCTCTTCGGAGAAAAACTGTCGGGATTACCATTGTACCAAAGAACATTTCTCCTTACCATATCATTGGTTCCGTGGATGATGTTTGTAGGCGTACCTGTTGTCGACGCAATTATTCGCCGAATTCCGATTAAGAAAAATGTTTAAATTGACCATCTGTTTTCAGGAACCTGTCAAGTCATCCGATGACTTCGAGTCATCGGATGACTTGACAGGTTCCTGAAAACGGATAGTTGAAATGTTTAAAAAAGCACGTTCAATTATATGCAAATGAAGATCGAAAAGAATTTTGATGTAATCATAGTTGGCGGGAGTTATGCAGGTCTGGCTGCTGCCATGGCATTGGGCAGAGCAATGAAAAATGTTTTGATCATCGATGACGGAAATCCGTGTAACAAACAAACGCCTCATTCCCATAATTTCCTTACAAACGACGGCCGTACACCCGCTGAAATCGCCGCATTGGCAAAACTGCAGGTCAGCAGGTATGATACCGTCAGGTTTATCGAGGGCCGGGCATTAAGCGGGCTACAAACGGATACGGGTTTTGAAATCGCCGTAGCGACCGGGGAGACATTTGTGGCAAAGCAATTAATTTTTGCAACGGGTATCAAGGATGTACTCCCCGGTATCGGCGGTTTGCAGGAATGTTGGGGTATTTCGGTCATTCATTGTCCTTTTTGTCATGGATACGAGGTGAGAAATGAAAAAACCGGTATCCTGGGCAATGGTGATATGGGCTTCGATTTCACCGGGCTTATTTCAAACTGGACAAAAGATTTGACCCTGTTGACCAACGGCCGTTCGAGCCTGAAGTTGGAGCAAACAGAAAAACTGCATTGGCACCAGATCGGAATAATTGAAAAGGAAATTGAACGATTTGAACACAACAACGGCTTTATCCAACATGTCGTTTTTAAGGACGGGACAACATTCGAAGTCAAGGCTTTGTATGCGCCAAGTCCGTTTGTACAACATTGTGGAATTCCTGAATCATTGGGTTGCGAACTGACGGAAGACGGTTATATTAAAACGGACCATTTTCTGGAAACCACCGTGAAAGGTGTTTTTGCGGTGGGTGATAATGCTTCAAAAATGCGAACGGTTGCCAATGCGGTAGCGATGGGTACCAGCGCAGGAATGATTATCAGTAAAAAAATGATCCTGGAAGGGATGGTTTCTTAGAGCATGTTGAGATTTTCATTGCCGGGCTGCAACCGAAAAATTTTATTTCAGGTCTTCGTTAAATTTTTCGCCGGATTACCCGTATCCGACTGCAAAATTTGCCTTGCCTGAAATGAAATTTTTCTGGTTTCGCCTCGGCAATGAAAAACTCAATATGCTCTTAAAACTCAATTTTATAACTCAAATTGGGAATGATCACCGATGCCAGATCCTTGTCGATCGTTTTTTTAACGTTGTTGTACTGGTAGCCGTAAAAATCGGACTGCCCCGTGATGTTCAGGATTTTCAGGGCCAGTTCGCGGGAACTCTTCTTTTTATTCATTTTGTAACTGGCTGTAAAATGTACATTCACCGATGAGTTTTCCTGCATTTTAAATGCGTTCGTTTCATCATACACAACGTTTTCAGCCAGGTGCGAAGCGGCCTCATTTACAGGCGAGTAGCGGTTGCCGCCCTGATAACTCAGGCGCGTATTCAAACCCAGGGTGTTTTGTTTGTTTTTGCCCACCTGCCATTCCTTGCCGATCAGGAAATTGAACACATAATTCCGGTTGTACCTGGTGCTGCGCCATACATTGTCTCCGCCTTTGTATTCCGAGTTGAATACCGATGCGGTAAACAAATAATAGTAGCCATTGGAAATGTATTTTTCAAGTGTAAAATCGACCCCGTAGTTTCTTCCCTTGCCGGTGTTTTCTAGTTTCTCTGCAAAAAACCAGTCGCTTTGAAGGTTGATAAAAGAAAAGGAACTGTCCGCCAGGACGGGTACGGAAAACAACTGTTGAAAATAGGGCTCTACTTTCAGGTGAACCAGGTCGGAGATTTTCCAGTCGTAACTGAGTACGAGGTGATGGGCTTTGGTAAAATCGAGGTTCTTGTTTACGGCCGTTTCTCCTGTGGCAAAAGAATTGTTGAAATAATAGTTTAACCGTTCGGAGCGGCTGTGCAATCCGTAAGCCAGACCGACGGATTGGTTTTTATTGATTTGCTGCCGGAATCCGAGTCTGGGCTCGATGGTATAATGGTTGTTTAAGGTGAAAAACTGGCCGTTCACGCCGATGTTCATCTGTAGGTTGTCGGTCACCTGAACGGAGGAACTGCTGTAGCCCGAAAGCAGGGTGCTGAATCCGTCCTCATTCACAATTTCACTCGGCGGACTGTCGGACGACAATGCTTTATTCAGTTGGATATCGTACATCATGCCGGTCACCAGGATTCCGGTTCTGTTCGTGTGCCTGGCGCTGAATTTTTTATTGACAAAAGACGATAAAACGAAGTTCCAGTTGGTGTTGGAAATTCTGCTATACGGCTGCAGGGATAATTGATTGTTCATTTTCCGGGTCGTCCAGTCGATACCGCTTGCCGTGGCCGACAAGGTCGTTTTTGCATACGTGTTGCTGTTGAAAAAATATTTGTGGCTCAAGCCCGCCGCACCCATATATTGCTTTATGTCATGCGTTTCATTATCGTCGGCATATTCCCATTCCGTACTGTCGATTTTAGCCTTGGCCCCGGCATTGTCTGCCAGACCGATGCCCCAGAATGAAAAAACACCTGCTTTTTGAGTGGGGAAATTCAGTTTGAAAGAAAGGTCCTGGTATTTTATACCGCCGGCATTTTCAGGCAGCAAGGGCGCCAGCAGGGCGAAGGTGGAATAGCGGTAGTTGAACAGGTAGGACGACTTTCCGGATTTCGAAAACGGGCCTTCGGATGAGGCGTCGATTCCAACCGTACCCACCTGGAAAGTATACTCGCGCTTTTCATTGTTACCAGTACGCATCGCGATGTCGAAAACGCCCGACAAGGCATTGTTGTATTCGGCCGGAAATGCGCCTGTGAAAAAATCCGAATTGGCCAGCATCTGGCTGCTCAACGCCGTAACGGCGCCTCCTCCGAACGAATTCAGGTCGCCGAAGTGATTGGGATTGGGTATTTCAACCCCTTCCATTTTCCATTGCAGAAATTTGGGCGCATTTCCCCTGACGATAATCCCGTTATCATCCGAATTGCTGGCCACGCCCGCAAAGGAAGCGGCTAAACGGGCAGGATCGTCATTGCCGCCGGCATAACGTTTTGCTTCTTCCACGCTCAGCATCCGGGCGCTGACGGTAGCCATTGAATTCAGCGGCTGTTCCTTGTTTACGCGGGGCTTGATCACCACTTCGCCGAGTACGGAAGTGTTTTCCCTGATCTGGATGTTCAGAAATAATTCTTTTCCGGAAATAACGGTCAGTTCACGAAGAATGGCCGGCTCGTAACCGACATACGTAACACGCAAATCGTAACGCCCGACAGGTACGTTCCGGATCACAAAATTGCCGGAAGTATCGGTGATGGCGCCAAAGGGAAGGTCGGTGTGGAGTAATGCGACCGTGGCAAATGTGACCGGAGCATTGGAAGCATCATCGATGACGGTTCCGCGGATGGTCTGGACAGGTTGGGCAAACGATTGTGCCGCAAAAAGCAAAAGGATGGAAAAAAAGGCTGTTCGCATCATTGTAAGATTGAGAATTAAGAAAGCACAAATGTCCTTCCGCTCTCAACCCTGCACAATACTGATTTATCAGTACTCCTAACCCGAGCGTGTTTGGTTTTTTGTGTTTAGTGTTTCGTAAAGGCCTGGTAGTCAACCGCATCCTAAACACTAAACACAAAAAACTAAACACCCTTCCTATCCCAGCAGTCCGTACCGGGAAGCAAACGTGACCGCTTCGAATGAATTATTGGCCCCGAGTTTTTCCAGAAACCGTTGCCGGTGTGTATTCACGGTGTGTAAACTGATTGCCAGTCTGCTGGAAATTTCCTTGCTCAGATAGCCGTCTTTTACGAGTTTTAAAACCTCCAGTTCTCTTCTGGTTAATTCATATGTCGCTTTTTCCGGCGCTTCCCAGGGAATGATTATCCCGGTTTTGAAATTGATCAACTGGCTTTTGAGGGCACTGTTTTCTTCCTGATTGGGAGAGAGGTCTACAAAACTCACGAGTAGCCAGATCTGCCCCTTTTTGTCCAGTTCCAGTATTTGATATTGCTCGATCAGGCGCATGTATTTGCCGTGCGCACTGAGCATTCTGTATTCCTGAATTAACTTGTGGTTCTTTTTTTCTTCCCGCTCCAAACCGTTGAATATTTTTAATGCGGAAACGCCATTGATACTGAGCGTTAACTTTTCATCCGGATGAATGATGCTTTCAAAAAAACGATGTCCTTTTTCTTCATAATCGGACGGGGCATAACCTAAAAGCGCTCCGAAATTCATGGAGTAAAAAACGACCTGCCGGGTATGTATGTCAAATACGGTTACGCCCGAATTTCCAATATCGGACAGGGTTTGTAAGACCCGCTTGTGTTGGTCCAACAGGGAGTAGTCCAGATCTTCTTCCTCGAAATTGTACTGTTGCAGGAATTTGTAAAAAATTTCCTCTATGCTGTTTTGCTCTGACATTTGGTCTGAATGCTGCTTTACCTGTTAAATACCCTTGTTCTGGCGGGTTTTGTCAAAGTTACACATTTCAGAAATAAACGACTGAACTTACTTCAGCACGTCGAATTGCAGGCCGCTGGTTTCAGTTGTTTTGCCCAGGCGTTTTTCACGCGCCAGCCATGTAACCGTTGTGCCGTCCAGCCAGCGGGCGCGCCTCCAGTACGTTTTCAGGGTAATGCCCGTGGCGGGGATTTCTTCTTCCTGAATGTCGAGCCTTCGGGATTCACCCGTCGGCGCATTGTTTCTGATCAGAGAGGTGCGAGGCCGGATGCGCGTGGCTGATTCCGCTCCGTCAAAAATGCGCGGCATGGCTGCTCTGCGCAGCATCATATCGGGTTTGTTCTCCACCGGCCGGAACGGAATAAAAGGAATCCAGTGCGGCGGCACGGTGTTTCCGATGGTATAGGCGTAATCTCCCGGTACACCCAAATCAGGAAGAGGTGTTGCGTCGGGCGTGCCGGACAAAGAACGCAGCCACTCTTCCAGGCCTTTTGCCGAACTACTGCCTTCCAGTGTTCCGCCGATGCCGTCCGAAACAGTCTGTTCCACCGCCCAAACCATATTGGCCATTTCGTCGCGAATAAACTTGATCTCTTCCAATGCTTCGCTTTGCACCCGCCCGATGCTGACAGGCGGCAGCCACATCCAGTCTGCCAACTGGTTTTCCGCCAATTGAAACAAACGCCAGTCTGCCCGGCCTGCGTTCTGCTGCATAATAGTCTGAACGCCAAATACATCCGTCACCCGCAGGCTCTGTATTTTTGATAGAGATCCCAACGGAAGGGAAAGCGGCATCAATAACCAGTCGTTGCTATACAATAGGCTGAATTCTGCCAGCAGCAAAATCCCGGTATCCGTTTTTTGCGCTTTAATATTGCTCAAATCGATGGTGCTGTCTTCCATTTCCCACCAACGGGCGCGCGGCATACCGGGAAAACCGACAGCGGCAGGCAAGGCAGTTTTCCGGTGTATTTGTATGTCCTGCGGATGGAGATCCTGTTTCAAATCCGCTTTTTCGGCAGCGCTCACCCAGTCGTGCCAGGCCAGTTGTTGGCCGTTGTGTTCGGGAGCATGCAGGAATGCCGTTTCGGTATCGCTAACGGGAGCGGCCACTTTGGCGACATATTCCATGCGCGATGCATCCCAACTGCTTGCAAAACCGGGATTGTGCGCCAGAAGCCGCTCATTCACCCAGTTTTTCCATTGCTCGCCGAGTGAATCGACGGCAGGGTCGCTGCTGCTCAAAAAATCGGAAGCCTTTCTGGTTTGTAGTTCTTTAAAAAGTTTCCAGCCATCTATCGTCCGGGAATTGCCGAGGGCAGCCAGCGATTGCTCGTACGGTTCGTGGTAAACGGCCCGTAGTTCCGCATTGTCGGGGTCGAATACAACCGCAGGCGCTTTATATTGCAACAGCGGCATCTGGCAAAACTGGTCCCAAAACGTTTGTTTGCCCGCTTTGACCAGCAGTTGCCGCCATTTCCTGCCCGTTTCCATGCGCAGCACCAGGTCGAATTCCGGCAAAATGCTTTCCACGATGCTATCCAGGGGTTTATCCCCGGGCGGTGAAAAAGCAGGTTGTCCGTTGGCGGAAAACCGCTGGGCATTCGTCGTGCGTGCAATGACGTGAGCAGACGCCGCCATACCCGCATCAGCCGCCTGGAATTCGCCCAGTTGCCATTGACGTGCCAGCAACCAGAGGGGGTCGCGGATTTCACAACGCAGGGCGTCGGCTACATCCTGACTTTCAGGCGATGGGAGCAAACGTTCCCACAATAAAAGTGCATTTTTTTCGGCCATTTTGTAGTGTCGTTGCAGGCTTCAGGCCTTGGGTTTTATCAATTCCGTTTCCGGTATACGGTTGTTATCTGTCAAAAAAGGCAACACCACAGCAGGAATAATGTCGCCAAAAACTTTGTTCTGGCTTTTCAACTGTGCAGGTGTCACCAGGCGTGATTTGGACATCTGAAGCGCGTCCTCTACTGCGCCCATCAGGTATTCCCATTGCCAGTTTCCACCTTCCACAGGGCTTACGGCAAGTAGCATTACCTGAGGAGGCTCGGTGTTCGGCTGGTCGTACTGAAATGCCAGTCCCGTATCGGTTGTGGAGGCGGGTATGAATTCGGACCATTCGTCCAGCAGTATTCCGGTAAATGATTCCGCTGCATTGAAGTTTGAAGGCGTTTCCAATAACAAGGAGGTATTCGGGCGCAATTCGGGCGCGATTTTTTCCAGATCCGATTCCTTGATCGAATGGCCGATCCACGACACCTGCGGCAAAAAAGGCAACTGGGTTACAACCGGTTCCTTAAACGCATCCGCTACCGTTGGATGCAACTCGCGCAGCATCGTCACCTGCCTGAAATATCGCAGGGGCTTGCGGACCAGGGATGCTTCGCCCAGCCAGTTGTCAACGGTTTCTGCGTCGGTATGCAACAATTGTTTTCGCTGATCGAACGCTGTTTGTAAGGCGCCTGTATTCGTTAATTCAACAACCGGGAAAACCAGTACATCCTTGCCCAGCAATACTTCGGCAGCCTGTCGCAGTTGTTGATACCGCTGGTTTTCATCGGCGGACAGTTCGGCCAATATTTGTTTCAGGGAACCAACACGTTTCTCCAGATTGATCGCAACGGTTTCCGCTTTTTCGATTAAAAACCCAAACCGCTCCGGGTCCAGCGAAACACTGCCTTCCGAGCCCGCTTCCTCGATGCCGAACTGCGCTGCCTGCAAGAGTGGTGTGCACAACGCGGCGGCGGCGTTGCGTTGCGTTGCGGCAGGCGCATTGTCTGCAATGGCAGTACGCAACGTATCGGCCATACTTCGCAGTGTTTGAGGCAACAACACCGCTTTACCTGAATTTTTGCCGTGTTCTTTTAATGCGTTTTCCAAACCTTGTAGACGCAGATTGCCGCCGCTACTCCCCAAAGGACTTAGGTCGGCGGGTTGTAACGGGCGGCCCAATTCCAGTGCTTTTTTCAGGTTCAGCAACAATGCGCTGATTTCGTGGATACAAACCTCCGTTTTGTCAAAACCCGTTCTGTCTTTAAAGTCGATGCCGACCGGCGTCTCCGGAACGTTATTTGTAAAATCGGGTAGGTTCAACACCTTCGACTGCACCCATAAATGCAGGGGACTCGTTGCGCCCAGGCGAAATGAAGTGGGGAAATGATACAGCAAATCAATGGGCTCGATCCCCATTTCCGACAATTTTAACCGCGTTTTGCTGCCGTCGGGCAGTGTAACGGAGACGAGAATTTTGGCCGGTGCGGGCAGTTGCAGGGCGAGCCATTTGTTCAGCGTAGGCGCGAGGCTGGTACGCGGACCGGCTTCGGCAGACCACACATTGCCTTTATCGGCTGATGTGAGGGCCGGGAAAATGATTCCCACCCGGTGCGTCAGGCCATGGCCTTTTTGCGGTACCTGGACAAAATCAGGCAACAGGGTCTGCCCGCCGGTATTCAGGCTCCGCAAGGCGGCGGCGGCCCGGTCTGCATTTCCTTTGGCTGTTTGATACACGCTTTCCGTCAACAGCAGGTCGCCGGTCGAATCCAGGTAATCGTTTTCCAGCGATCCTGCGATTTGATTGAGGCGGTTTTTGTCCGTCGGAGGAATCGTCAATACTTGCCCTTGTGCATTTTTCAGAGCGTTTAACCATGCCGTTGGACTGGCCCGATACGCTTTTAAAAGCGCCAGACCATCGAGACTCGCCATCAGGTTCGTTTTGCCGTCCGTTTTCAAATCCTCTTTTAATGGAAATGCTTTCCTGAACTCGAACCGGTAATTGTCCAGCACCTGATCATGTAATGCGCGTTCAAACAGATGTCCCAGCAGTTCTGCCAGGGGAATACCAGCCTGCATACCTTCCATCATTTGCAGGGCTTTCCGAACGCGCGGTGCTGTGAGATTGATTGACAAAGACTCCGTCTGGGTGTCTTTCCGGTGTGCCAGGTATCCGGCTCTCATGATAGCGGCCGTTGTGGCGTGGGCCAGCGAGGGCATGTGAATGAATCCGTCGCTGCGGCTCTTGTTGATCAACGTGTCCGCTTCCACCTTGTTTGCCGGCAGGTTCAGCCAAATGCGTGGGTTGGCGTTTTCACCGATATAAAAATAAGCGCGATCCGTACTTACTGCCAGATCGATGCCTTTATCCTTTGCCGATCTGGAATTGATAACCGGAATAGCAGCCCGGTCGAAATTCTGACTGGTAGCGGCCATGTAGGTTGGTTCCACATTCAATACGACGATATCGCGCGGATTTTTCGGTTTTAATCCGAGTAAATAACCGAACGCACCGATTTGAATGCCCTGTGGCCTGACATTGCGTTGTTTGTCCAGCCGCTGGTGCAGGAGCCCCGACATCCAGGCGTCGAGGCGATAGGTGCACAGGTCGAGGTGTTCCGAAAAAAGCCTTTCCAGGCGCGCGGTTGGTACCGTTTTGAACGTTTGAAATGCTTTTTCGAGATCCGTCAAAGGTTTTAGTATGGGGTTGTTGCCTGCCTGTTGTATCCATTCCCGGAGGTTGAAGGTCTCCAGTCCGTTTATGTATTCGCGGCGATTGGTTTTAAGTGTTACCTGCGCAGTTAACTGTGCCTTGTAAGCCGCAATGACGGGTTTATACTGCTGGTGCAGCAGGTTTTTAGCGTCGAGTGCAGTGGGGTTGAAAATGATCTGGCCCGCCGTTTCCAGTTGTTCCAGTTCAAAATCCTTCGCTTTTAACAACCAGAGCCCCGGATTGCTTTCTGTGGCTTTTAACTGGTTTTCCAGCAAAGCGCGGAGCAGCGCCTGTCGGCTCAGCAATGCGAACAAGGACGTATCTGCCTGACTTTCCGGATCGCCGTCGCCGGCAGGCGCCGAGCTGATTTGATTGTTCCAGATATCCGAGAGTTTGGCGTTCAGCAGCCATTCCATGTAATTCCATGATTTTCCTGCTATTTTTTCGGCAGCGCGTTCTTCCGACAGGGGAAGGCTGTCGATCAGAAAATTGGGCAATGGCAATGGCTGGGCTGGGATCACATTTTCAAAAGAATGCGCGGGTAAGGTGTTGAAATCCGCGCGCACGTTTGAAATGGCAGTAACATTCAGTTTTTGAATGGCGCTGGTTAATTGAGACTGGCTACCTAACAGCGAATTCTTTTTAGAAAGCGCACTGTTTATACCGGACTGAAGCGTTGTTCTTCGGGATTTTAGTGTATTTATTTCAGAGGTCAAAACTGCGTTTCGCTGTGTCAGGACCGTTCTCTGCTGAATTCTGGTCGCCTTGTCGGGAGCGAATGGGAGATTGATAAAGGTGTTTAAATTAGAAATCAGTACAACATTGTTTTGTAATTCCGATTCTCTTTGCGTTATCTGCGCATTCACATCTGCCAACTGGCTTTCGAGGGTTAAAATGGGTGCTAAATCTGCATTTACTTCATCCAGCAAATTTTGAAGGATGGATTTAAAACCCGCGCCGGCAAGTATCTGTCCCTGCAATTGGGTGGAAGAGGCGGTCAGGCTCAGCATATCCAGAAATGGCGCATCCAGGTTCCCGGCGGTGGTAGCGGCGTTGGATACCGAATTTACCTGTACGGCAGCGGCACTCCAGTGGCTTTTTAAAGGGGAAATGAAATCGGACCAGACTTTACCGAGCAATTTTTCTTCGTCCGTTTTGCTGTTGTACTGCCATAAAGACCAATTGGTGGTCGGAACGATCCCGTAGGGTTGATGATTAAAACGTAATACGGGCAGCAAGCCGCGGCCGGTAACGAATTGGTTGAAAAACCGCCGCAGCATTTCCCGTTTCGGTTCCGTCATAGCCGGGCTGAAAAATTGCAATAAATAATATCCCCATGTAGCGTGCCAGAGCATACTGTTCATGTTTTTTGCCTCGTCTATATCCGTTTGGTCGCCATTCGGGAAACGGAAACTGCCCTTTAAACCCAGGAAGCGGCGCAAATAGGATTCGTCGCTTTCCAGCCCCTGCGGGTGTGTGGAAGGCGCTTTAAACGTCGACTTGAAATATGCCAGCGAAGCGGCCTCTTTGAGGTTAAAACCCGATTTCTGTTCGCCGAAATTATTGGTTGGGGTGCCTTGCGGTAAAACGGCCATTCCCTCTTCCTTGTAAAGGCAGTTTTCAAAATGTTCGTTCAGTAATTGTGTACTTTCCGTTTCGTTGGCAGAAAGTTTCACACCCAGTACGATGATACGCTCGACGCCCTCCTTGAATTCGGGGTTTTGTTTTAAATCCACCCGGATAGCGAGTCCCTGTTGTTCGGCTACTTCCAGATTTTGCACCCATTGCAGGTATTCCGGCGCTTTTAGTATCCCGTTTTCTTCCCTGAAAATGGCGTCTGCGGGTTTCTGATCAAACGGATCGTCGGTAGGGTCGAGCCCCAGCCGGATGGGCTCCGGAATAGGTTTTCCGGTAAACTCCTTAAACGCGCCCGTTGCGGCATACAGGCGCACGACGATGCGCTCCGGCAGCAATTGGGTGATGGGCGGGAGCGTGTAAGCCCCGTCTTTGAGTGGCGGATTACCTGGAAACTGTGGTTGAGCCGGCAAAGGCTGCCCGAACGTGAAATTTTCAGGCTGCGTTACGCGCACAATCCAGGCCGCTCTGGCGGGCGACATCGTGGCGGAGAAGTTGAGCCATATTTTTTCTTCGGACTCGGCTTGTGTACAAATCTTTTCCCAGAATGCTTTGCCCGCTTCCCATTCTGCCGGCATGAGGTTGGGTTCATGCGCATATTTGAACACGTCATCCGGATAAAAACGAATACAAAGTTCCTCTTTGTCGGACTTGCGTTCTATGTACTGGTTGCTTTTGGGTTTGATTTGCTGGTTCCTGACTTGCGTTGCCAGCGCATTAAAAAAGCCGCCCTGCAATTGTGGTACCTGGTACGTCCAGGCGCCTTCCTCTTCCTGCTCCAAACCGCTGCTTCCCTGTGTGGAGTCGATGCAGTCGTCCGCTTTCAAGCGCCTTACGACGTGCCGGAACGTGACATAGCGCGCCTCCACCCGCAAGGGAAGTAACAGGAACGGAATATCGGCGGCAACTTGAGTCAGTAATTGTTGCGGGGTATCTGATTGTGTCAGCAGGTTGATGGCCGAATGCAGGTTAAAGCGGGCGTCTTCCCGGCTTTTCCGCTGCTGCACCAGGTCATTTGAAGGGGCGGCCGCGCCACTTTTCTGCGACAACGCAAATTGTTGCAATGCCTGATAGTACTCGTTATCAGCCACCTTGAACGCATCGCGTCGCTGGCGTATCTGCTCTTGTATTTGTTTTAGGTCTGCCATGGGTCATTGTTGGTTTTTGCTGCGTGTTTCGTTTACGGGATATCGATCAAGTCAGCAACCTGCTTGCATGCACAAATAGCATAAACGGTTTTTGGTAAAGCATGGAAGCCACCTGATCGGCGCGTTTTCCTGCGCGCGGCAGGGTATTGAACCGGGCGGACTCCACCTGAATACATTGATTTTCAGACACTTCTGCCAGTTGTTCCCACGAAGGGTCGCCGCTGCCTGGTTCGGCAAGCAGGTCGAGCCCGAAGTGGGTGTCACCGGCGCGTTCTTTCATCACGAAGAACCATCCCGGGTTTTCCGCGTCGCCTTTAACCTCCTGTATGCCGAGGTTAAAGCCCAGGAAAGTGTAATCGGGTTCGATCCGTGCGGAAAAAAGAGGCCGGCGTAGATCGGGAGAGTCGGTGATCCATTGCGACTGCTTTTTCAAATCGAGAACCAGGTTGTGGCTCCCTGCTTTTTTGTTGTTCCAGGTTGCTCTGGCCATAAAAATTTCCGTGTTCGGGTATTTACGGAGCAGGTCGCCCCGGATCACTACCACGATTGGGTCCGTTGTGCCTGCTGCCCCGGCCGTGTTGCCGTGCGTCCCGAGTTTTGAACTGGATTTCCATTGCAGAATGGGCTGGATATCCGCTTTTGGATTTGCGGAATTCCGCACATCCCAGAATTGGCTGAAATAGGTGGCGTTTAAAGGCGCCGGAAATTCGCGCCACAGAAATTCACGCGCCATTTCATGGTTGAGGCCCACCAGGTAGGATTCGATAAATTTGCTGTTGGCTTGCAGGATGGCTACCCGGTTGGACGGGATTTTTTCCAGCCCGGGAAGAATGAAATCCGTATTGCGCTCCGCGAGTTGAGCATACGCAGCGTCCTTGAAAACGGGGGCGGGAGGCAGATCGCCGGCGCCTGTATTTCCACTTCCAGGTAAAATGTGACTTATCATCGACTCGAAACGGGCCATAATGGTGTTTTCAGGAGCGATTTGCGCCCAGAGCCCGGTCATCGTGGTTTTATGGATGTCGGTTTTGCGGGGTGTCGGGTGACTTTGTATGCTTACGTAAGGTAACCACGCGGTCGTTGCAGTCCTGAGCGGGTCGACACCTGCCAGGCCTGCATTTTTCAATCGTTCCGAATCCCCCGGATTATTGTTGAGCCAGGTTGAAATGCTGTAGATCGCTGACTGAAGCGGGGTAGTCGGTATTTGAGCGAATATAACCAGCGTTGGCATATCAGCGAAAATTACGCCTGTCGGCTTGTCTGATAATCGCCGCATCAAAGGCCCGCCCGTGCGGGTGATTTTTAAAAAAGCGGGGGAGAAGGTAGATGGCTTGTCGGCTTCTGCGGTTAACAGACTTCCCAATGCCTGGTTTGCCGCGCCTCCCGTTTTAAGGGTAGGTATGAATGGAGAAAAGAAACTGGTAGAACGATATTGTGCCGCTGAGTTGGACACATCTGTCATCGGTTTCACCCGTTTTACTGCCATTGTCTGGCTCAACTGTTCCGAAAACACCCAGCGCCTGCGCATTTTCAGGGTGTCCGTATACGTTCCCCATTGCTCCCACGCACTGTCCATCAATTCCTCCTGATCTTTTTGTACCACGCCGGTTCCCTGCGCCGCTGCTACCCGGTATACCGGATTGAGGTTTAATTCGCCGTACCAATTCTGTGCGCTGTCGGTATTCAGCAAATCCCCGGGCCGGTAAAAACTGCCGTATACCGGTGGTGTAATGATGGGGTCGTCATCCAGATTGGATGCTTTATTCAGGTTGTTTTCTTCTTTAAAATAAGGGTGTGGCGTGGTTTTGGCCTGCGTGCTGTTTAACGGCGTAATACCGAGGTTGAGCAAAGGGGCGATTTTTGCCCTCAATACCTTTTTATCATTGGCTTCAACGATGGTATCGGGTGGCAAACCAGGCAGTTTCAAGGCACTTTCCAAACGGATCGTTCCGGCAGCACCTTTAATGCCCCAACCGGGATTGCGCACGTCGAGGTGTTTGGTTGCCGCCGCCAGATCGTTTTGTTCTTCCACCGTCAAGGGCGATAATTTGCGCGCCAAATCCTCGAAGTCGCCCGCCGAGGAAGTAGAGAACGGCCATTCGAAATATACCGGGAATTGATGAGCGGTAGGACTTGCTGCGGCATTGGACCAGGATGGCTGCAAATTCGGAATGTTGGCCACTTCCGCATCCGGGCGCCCCAGTCCTGCCAGACGACCTTTTTCAAATGCCGGTATGACGAAAGCCGTGTACCGGGTATTTGGGCTCAAGCGGCGGGGGCAAACCAGCCGGGAGCAACCCATGTTGGGGTTTTCATCCAGTTTCTGCTGAATACTTACGCCCAGCGCCTTTGCCGTAGCGCCTTCGGGTTTGAAATTGAGGTGTACGTGGGCCCAGGAAGCAGTGCTTTGCGGTGCGGGGAAAGCGGAGGGCATGACTTCGGGAAAAATAACGATGACGGGCAATTTGTTTTTCCCTCCGGTTATCCGGCCGTATTCATTTTCCGTTAATACGATCAGCCAAAGCCAGGGTTTGAGTATGCCGCCTTGTTCGGGCACGGCCGGCGAATACCGCCACGGAAAATCTTCGTCGTAAAATTCGATGCTTGCGAGAAAATTGGCTTCAAAATCATTTACACCCGCCCTGGGTACGGTGCGCACAATTGCCTGGTAATTCAAACCCGTTACGTCGCCCGGGCCGTAGAGCTGCACCGGCCGTTCGACAGGGGAGGGCAGCGGTTCGCCTTCACCGGTCACCTGTAAACGCAATGGAACGGTTAACCTGCCTTTTTCAACATTGGCATTTGCCAGCCCGACAATGCCGCGGCGCAAAAATGGAAGAAAGGTATAGTTTGCCATGTATGGATTGTTTCGTTGAAAGGGGAATGAAAAGGAGCGTGTGTAAAAGCCTCATTCATTGAGTAATACCATGAAAGCACCCTTTTTCCGCGGCATCGTTTTTTCTATTTCCTGCAATTTTTGAAGCGCTTCCGTTTCGCTCCAGGCGTGTGTATTGTTGTAGGTGCTAAAATCGACTTTATTGACAATGGTAAATTTTTCCCTCGGCGGTGGCGCCGCTGTTTTGACGGGCGCGGCTGTTTTTCCGAAAATGGAATTCGCAATCGCATTGTTTTTCAGTCCGAAAGCAAAGTTGTCGGCATGATCCTTGATCCTGGTGGGCTTGACGGTGGGTGCGACGGTGGCTACATCCACTATTTTCGTCTCGTATTCTACCTCGGTAAAGCTCATCAATTCGCTACAGAGTACGTCGTCCAGGCCTTCGAAACTCAGCCCGGAATCGAACAACTCGTAGGAAGATGAACTGAGTTTCTGCTCGTCGCTCATTTTCACAAACTGAGCGGGGGCGAAGTGATTCCTCACGACAGATGCATGGAGCGGCGCCCCATCGCGGCCCAATAACTGAATACTGAATTTTCGTGCGCCTTCGGGCTCACGTTCCCCGAACTTGTCGATTTTCAGGGATAAAGGCACGGTGTTTTGCCGTACGGTCAACAACTCGTTGGGGTGTAGCAGTAGTTGATCCGGAACGGGAACCTCCTGTTTGCGTGTGGTGGTCAATACGCGGGTACGGCCTGTTTTTGTCTCCCAGTTGCCCGGGTTTTTCAGGTCATCAGTCACTAATGGCAATACCCGCACCGATTCCAGGCGGGTATCGTCGTCATCGCCCCATGATTCATCGAGGTGAACCGTTTTGGAGAAAATCCACACCTTGAGGCGCAGGCTGCCTTCCACATGCCAGGGCGACGGGCCAGAGAACAGTCCGTCGAGCTCGATCGCGGCAAATTCATGGCCTTTCCAGGAAGCGGACAGCAGGAAATGCACACTGATTTCGAAGCAGAAAGGGGAGAACTGAAAGAGCGCATCGAAGGACAATTCGCCCAGTATTTTGACGCCCCATTTTTCAAATTTCAGCACACCGGCTACACCGATCTGGAATGTATTGGCAGTGATCGCTACATATGCGGAAACGACGATGCTGGGATTGCCGGAGCGCAGGATAATTTGCAGCCGTTTGATCTCAGCAGGCAGTTCCAGTGCAGGCGGCTGGAAATCCGGGTGGAAACCGCCGATGGAAAGTACAAAATCGGGGTTCGAATTGTAGCGAATGCGCAAGGCCAGGTCGCCGTCCAGTTTCAGGCCGCATATCGTGGAGTTGAACAGCACCGCATCCAGGCGGATGAACTGTTTTTCAAAATCAAAAATAGCCAGGAAATTGCACTGTAAATTCAGGGCAGTCACCTCCTTGCCCTTTACTTTCTTCTGTACCAGCGCTTTCAAAACGCCGACGATCGTCAGGCGAACGGGTTCCGGAAACTCTAGGATAAATCCGGCTTCTATACTGATCAGGCCTTTCGGGCCCCAGGCAACCTGTAGCAACAAACCGATCACGTACTGGTCTTCCGCCACCGGAAAAACCGTATTGATGGCATTGAGGAGGCCGTACGGGTTTTCCATCGGGTTCTCCGGAAAAAGGATGTCGTCGTACAGGTTGGAACGCATTCCTTCCTGGAGTTTGGTGGTGTCTACCCGCCGGTTGATGCCGACAAGCCCTCCGAGGCCGGTCAGTTGAAAACCCATTCCCAACTGGAAAGATTTTTCAACGGTGAGCATCAGGACAAAAGAAAATCCCTTCTTGCCGTTCGGTAATTTGGTGAGTATAATACCGAAAGCCTTGATATTGAATTTGTTCCTGAACGACAATTGAGCGATGCCCATATACTCGCCACGGTCGGCATCGATATACAGGAAGCCGCCTCCGGTGAGGTATTTGCCTTTCAACAGGAACCCGATTCCGGAAGGCGGTTTCAGGTCGAGGTCGAAGTCGGCGCCCATGAGATTTCCGTCCGCTTTCTCCGGAAAAGTCAGTTTGGCCAGCAGCCCCATGCGGTCGGCCGAAATGTCCAGCGGCCCGAAACCCAGGCGTAAACCGATGGAAGCCTCCAGTTCGGCGCCGCGGACGGTATCTTTATTATCCACTTTTTCAACGAGTGGCCTGAGCCCGAAATAAAGCGTCGGGATTTCAATTCTTAAGGTTTTGCTCTTTTTAAAACCTATTTTCCCTATTTTAAACATAAAAAACAGGCCATCTCTGCCATCCAGTCCATCGAGCGTCCAGGTGTTGGTGCGGGGCGAATAGGCAATAGAAAAACTGGCCCTGATCTGCGCCTCATCGGGCAGGATTTTTTGCAGAAACCCGTCGCGGTCATCACCGGAAACGGCCAGTACAAAATCGCGCATTTCCAGCCTGAATTCCAGGTCGGCTTTTTCCTCGCCGGCGACAAATACTTTTTTGGGGGCTACTTTGAGTGAAATATCGCCTCGCTCCAGCAAGTCTATTTCTTCGGGCTCGTTAGAACCGGGCGCCGGTTTTTTATGCGGCGCCGGTAAAACAAGTTCCACGAACGTATCCAGTCCCAGCAGGTCGCTGCTGAACCCGTCGAAATCGGAATCATCCCAAATCATAGATCTGCTCAGATTGGCAGGTATCCGCAATTGAAAATCTCCAATATCGATTCCGGAGGACGGGTCTTCCGGGTTTTCCGGATTGTCGAAACCTATTTCCGTAGCGGACAACTCAAATTTCATCAGGTACTTATAACCGGCAGGCGCATCACCCGGTTGGGCGTTGGGGGCCGCGACAGGTATGGTGCCAAATGAAATGATGGAATCTGTGAGTTCGCTTAAAACGCTGCTGGATTCGAACATTTCGCCGGGCAAAAACTGTAACTGCAATACCCGGTCCGCCAGTTGGGCCGAACGCGGAAATCCATCCGTATCAGGCAAAGATTCGTACCCGAAATTAACCTGAAACTGCCCAAATTTTTTGACCTTATCCCCCAGCCAGACCATCAGAAGCACACTCAAGTCCAGAAAAATCCCCCTCAGAATATGCTGGCGAAAATCAAGCCTGGGATCGCCTGTCACCTGGCCTGCTGCCGAAATATTCGGGTTCTGTAAATTTGTCGGTTTACCCAGGGCGCCGGCTACCTCATTCACGGAGAAGGTCACGCCCTTGTAAATGACCTCCGCGAGGTCGAATACCAAAGCAAGATCCAGGGCTCGTTTCGTTTCGTTGTATTCATCCGAAAAAATGCCGACCGCTTCGCCGAATGCCGCTAATTCGGGGGCTTTATTCCTGAATAAAATGAAAGAGAAGTATTTTGAAATGGCCCTTAAAGCATTGACGATCGCAATTTCTTTTGTTTCATCATCGTCTTCATCGACGCCCTGGTAGGAGCATTCCTCCAGCATTTCGGCCATCGTTGTCGAAACGACATACATTTCGGCCAGCAGTTTTCCGAACGCCACGATGTTGCCGACCTCAATTTCATCGATATCGAATTTGTCTTTCAAGGCCTGGATCAAACTTTCGAGTTTCCCCAGTTTTTCTTTCACGCGCGCTTTTTTCGCCGCATCGGTCGGTTCTTTGGCCCCTATGGATGCCAGCAATTCGCCCCGAAAGTTTTCGTCTTTGCAGAAATCCTCAAAAGGCGCAAACCAGTCGTTGATATGATTGATTAACCTGGATAATTTGCCCATAACTAAGCGGGGTTTGATTCTTTTGGAAATATGGGTTGCGCCGAGGCCGGTTTCTGTTCCAGCGAAACCTGCTGTTGAAAATACGGATCCTCAAAACTGCCGGGATTTTCGTGGTAGGGTGCGGGCAAATAGATGGGGTAGAAAAACATGGAATGTAAAGCCACCATGTCGCCGGTTACGTTTTTTGAGAAATGTACGATCGCCGCGTTGCTGAACCAGTTCACGGCCCGGCTGAAATGCGTTCTGCTGAAAAAGGCATTTCGTTTGAGCATCTGGTCCAGACTGGAGTTGTAATTGGCGGCATGGATATCCTCCGGAACATCGGTATCGGGCTCCACCTGAAAAGTGGCTCCCAGGGCGCGGAAGCGTTCCCGGTCCTTCCTGGTATCGTGTACAAAATTGAGATGCCAGATATGTGTGGGCGGAGGCGCGTCGGCGTTGATCACCACACGTGGCAATACAACAGGTGCGCCCCCTTGCGTAGCGGGCGGGAACTCTGCCAGCGGCCAGTCGCGCAATGGCAAAAAGACCGGTTTTTTAGCCAGGGCATATCCCAGTCGCAAAGGGAATTCGCCGGGGCGGGCATCGCGGTATTTGCCTGATTCGAACTGACGCCGGAGTTTCAATTGTTCCGTACCCTGCTCCCAGCCCACCAGGGTAAGGTTGTTCATTTCCCGGTTCAAGCCTTTGGTCAGCGCTACCTGCGTTAATGCGGCCGGTAACAAACCTACCAATGTACCTTCCGGTTTCATGTTTTTGAGCGCGCTCGACACCATTTGCACAAAACGGGACGCAAAGGGTTTGTCTTTTTGCCAGTAATCCATTTCACTGGTGATGCCGTAATGCACATCGCCCGACAGGCAAATGACTTTATTGAATATCGCCAGTTTTTTCAACAGGGCTTCATAACCTTCCATGTGCAGCGACCAGTGTTCCACATCCAGGCTCTCTTCTCCTTTGTGCGGCACTTCCCGAATGGATACAAAAGTTTTTGCAGAGAATATGTTTTTAACATTCAAAACACGCGGGATGATCGTTTGCCCAATCGACTCGATGGTGGCCAAACCCAAAATAGGCGCTCCCGAGATGACTATAGCCACTTCCGTACCCTGCGGGAGGGGTGTGGTGGGGATTTGCTGATCCAGCGCTTTTTTGCGGATCAGATTGGGCGGGAAGTCCATGCCGGCTGAAAAATCCCGCCGTGTGCGGGTATCGAGGGCGATGATGCGAACGGGGCCCATTTGAAAGGAAAAGTGCCAGGTGATCTTCGGCTTGTCCAGGTCGTCGAAACCGAAATTAGCATCGATTCTCAAAGAGCGCAAAGCAGCCCAATCCTGCAAGGGAGTACCCACTCCCTCTTCTTTAATCAAGGTCTGATGCGCATCGGCATAAGGTTTCATGCCCTTCACGAAAAAAGGGATTTCAGCCAACACGTCATTTTTAGCACTTTTAGTCCTCGGAATATTGGTAATAATTTCCGTCAAAAGGGCATTGATGATGTTTTGAGCCAGTGTTTCTTTATCACTTCCCGTAAAATGAAGGTTAGCGGGCGTCACGAGCCTTTTCAGAATGTCCCTTACATCGTTAATGAGTTTGTCTTCTTTTATATCGGACGTTTCAATTTTGTCCTCTATTTCACTGCGCAACTGTTCTTTTTTATCCGCCGGAAAATTTTCGGGCAGGGTGTTTTGCAGCAATAGCGCCAGTGCATTGCCCGACCAGCCGAGTGGGTCGTTGCCCCAGGCCTGGAATAATGCAAATGCCAGCAGCCCGTTGCTGATAATCGTTTTGCCGAGCCGGGTGCCGAGCGACCGTTTGGTCCAGCGGCCTGTTAAATACCAGTCGTCCGTAACGTCATGGTCGTCGAACGTCATGTAGTTCGGCATATTGGCCATGGCCCGCCGGGCAGCGGGCAGGTCTTTCCGGAATTCTTCCACACGCCTGATCTCTCCTTCCTTACCTTCCCAGAAGCCGACAACGCTACCATAACCTATATTTTCTTCAATAAAATCCTTTTTCCTGCTTTTACTTAAATCCGAGGGGACAACCAGTTTTTTTTCCCATTCCTTTTTTAAATCTTTTGTATTCAAGTAATTCAGGCGCTCTTTTCTACTCATTGTATCCCAGTCGGGCGGCGGTTTGAACTCTTTTTCCCACACTTTTAATGGGAACAGGTATTTCGCCGTTTCCGTTTCTTCGTCTTTCTTACTGTCGAGAATTTCCTGAACGGACTGTAGTTTTTCCGGCCACAGTACATCCGACCATTGCATCAGGTAAGCGCCGCAAAATTCGGCAAATGAATACAGGTGGTTGGATTGGTCGCCCGTAAAACCGGAGTAGAAGTTGGTGGCCCTGCGGCCGGGCGGCATTGCTTTCGTTACTGCTTCTATGTTTTTGTATTTTTTTCCGCTGCCTTCCTGCTGGTCGAAGTAGTCTTTGGGCTCGGCAGGATAGGGGAATTGCTCCACTCTTTGGAACAGAAAATTGCCGATATCCGTGTACTGCTCTATCAAAAAATTGGAACAGTCGTCGGCATATATCTGATCGCCCGTGTGAAAAAAACAATGCGGCCTGATTTTGGGGTTGTTGGCATGTTCGATATTTAAAAAATCGGGCGCCATTACTTCGGCCAATGCTGCCAGGCCGTCGCGGCCCTTGCCATGCGGTTTCCGGCAGGAGCCGTGCGCTATGCGAAGGTCTTCCAGTTTTTCCGGTACGTATACGAAGGAAGGAAGGCGGTTTTCCTTGAATCCGAGCAGCACCGGACTTTTGAGCAGGTCGAGTTCGCCCAAAGAGGAGACCCTCGTTTCTGATTGGGGATCGTAGAAATGAAGATCGTAGGAATAGATCCCGCCGTTTCGGAGCAAACCTTTGGTGGGAACATAGGCCATGGCTATATGGAGATGCGCTCCTACGGGCAGTGTTTCGATAAAACCCGATGAAAAATCGGGCGTTTTATTGGGGTTGCTGTCCGTATATCCCAAATACAGGTGGAGTTTGATACGCTGCGGCTGTTTCAACGCTACCCATACGCTTGCAATTTGGGAATCTACCCTGCGGAGGATTGGGCCGCAGAGGATCAGGGGGAGGTTTGCAAATCGATTTGCCAGAGGTTGGTTTAAAGCCATGGTGTTTCACTGGTTTTTGGACAAAAGCAAGGTTGATTTGATTCGGGCATGAATTGCCACTTACCTTTCGTTGCAAATACGTTTTTCCTATAATGCCTGCATGTGCTTGTTCGTGAACTCCGCAAATTGCGATTGCCTGCATCGCCGGCCTTGCGTATACACGAACTGGTATACCTCAACCGGCACGGCAGGATATGCGCAGCTGGTCGTTCCGAGGTGTGTTGGGGGAAATGCTGTTTCATTTGGTGTTTGTTTGAGTCTGCAATGATAAACACTTGATTTGTATTTCCAAACCTTGGGACACCGAATTTTTATTTTGCAGAACCGAAGGGTAGGATGTCGCCGGCAACACGAAAGCCACCGATGGAAAAATGCTGTACTGCCGTCGTGACCAAGGGCACATCCCTACGCAACCCTTAAAATCTTCTCCATCTTGCGTCCTTTCGCCAGTTCATCCACCAACTTGTCCAGATACCTGACCTGTTGCGTCAACGGGTTTTCAATGTTTTCTATGCGGTAGCCGCAAATCATACCGGTGATGAGGTGCGCATTCGGGTGCAGCGATGCCTGCTCAAAGAATGTTTCAAACGTTACCTTTTGGCCGATGAGTTCCTGCACCTTTTTTTCATCATAACCGGTGAGCCACTCGATTACCTGCTGCAATTCTTCTTTCGTGCGTCCCTTCTTTTCCACTTTTGCGAGGTAAAGTGGGTACACTGTAGCGAAGGTCATTTTTGCCATCCGCTCATCGTGGTTGCTGGAATTGTTCATGTTTTATACGTTTTCGCAGTGACAGGGATTGAAAACTTTTAACGGTGAAACGTACTGCGAAGTTTTACATCCGCTTTACATTCATTTACATGCATTCGGCCCTGCCCGCTACCCGCGCAGGATACCTTTGAGCATACGTTCTAAAAGTATAGCGACTATGCATGTTCATAAAATTTGCCTGACCCTTTTAAGTTGCTGCTGGCTCGCCGCCTGCGGTGTCCATAATTCCGTGCACCCTGCCTCCGAAAGTTCCAATGCAGGCGTTGTTCCAACCGGGCAATTGTCGATCGTTCAAAAACTGAAAGAATCCGATCACCTGCCCGTCGAAGAGCGCATTGCGTTGTATTACCGGTTAAAAAAAGAGCAGCCTGCAACCTATAACTTCCGGAACGAAGACGAACTGACCATGTACGGCTACGCATCCCTCTGGAGCGGGAACGTGGCGGAAGCCATCGCGATTTTCAAACTCATCGTGGCGGAATTTCCGGATTCGTCCAACCCCTACGATAGTCTGGGGGAAGCGTACCTGCAAAATGGCAATACGGACCTCTCTCTGGCCAATTACCAAAAGTCGCTGGCACTGAACCCCGATAATTTTAATGCGGAAGACCAGATCGATCGTATCCTGCACCCCGGCAAGGTACCGCTGACACCTGCCGAAAAATTCGCCCGGGTGTTTCCTGTTGCCGCCTACCGCGCAGATCTGGATCAATTGGGCAACACCTTGCTGAAGGTGCACCCCAACGCCCTTAAATTTATTTCCAGAGCGGCTTTCTGGAAAGGTATCGAAACGAAAAAAGCCCTGATCACGGATCAAACTACATACGGCGAGTTCGCCTGGCATTGCAGTGAGATCATAGCCAACGTGCATTGTTCGCATACCGGAATGGGCGGCTTTTATCCTGAAAACGATATGCTGGAGCCCGGCCTGACGTTTCCGCTGCAAACCCGCTGGGTAAATGATCGTTTGTACGTTGTCGACCCGCTCAACAATGCCGGCCGCGTGCGGGTGAAAGACGAGATCCTGCATATCAATGGCACACCTGTTCCTGAAATCATCGCGGATGTATACCGGCATATTCCGTCGCAGGGCTACATACAAACCACGAAAAAGCACGTTTTCAACCGCTGGTCGTCCGTTCTGATCCCGTATGCGCTCGGCTTCCCGCAGACGTACACCATCGTCGTGAAAGATGCGGAAACGCCCGTCGTATTGAACAAAGCGGAAAAGAAAACCGGTCCGTTCCGCGACACGTCGATCCCGGCCTGCGACGCCAATTTGTGCCTGGAATTACAGGAAGAGCAAAAAACGGCCATACTGACCATTTCCTCATTCAACTTTTACCCCTGGAACGACCTGCCGGTTTTTACCCGTTTTATCGACAGCAGTTTTACGGAAATACGCAAAAAAGGCATTCAAAACCTCGTTATCGACGTCCGTTTTAACGGCGGCGGCTCGCAGCAGTCCAGTATTCAC
>JAKQJD010000445.1 GCA_029561355.1 Bacteroidota bacterium
ATACTTCATCATTGCCTTCGGCGTAGAGGGGCATGGGATAAAACGATGTCGTGGGGTCGTCTTGTACTACTATGCCGTCAGTAGCGTTGAGGAGGGCGCGTATATCGGTGAGTGTGTATTCGTTTTCAAATTCGATGTTGACGCTCTCTGAATGTCCGCCCATTACCGGGACACGTACTGTTGTGGCTGTTAAACGTACCGAATCATCGCACATGATCTTGCAGGTTTCTTTTACCATCTTCATCTCTTCCTTGGTGTATCCGTTGTCGGTGAATACATCAATTTGTGGAAGTATGTTGAGGTCTATCGGATGTGGATATACCCTGTTTACCGGTTGCTGGTTGCGTTCGGCAAGGAGTTGTTCTACGGCTTTGGCTACTGTGCCACTTACTGATTGATAGGTGCTGACTACTACACGTCGTATTTTGTATTTATCGTGTAGTGGTTTTAATACCATGACGAGCTGAATGGTGGAGCAGTTGGGATTGGCGATGATTTTGTCCTTCTTGGTGAGCACGCCGGCGTTTACTTCCGGCACGATGAGTTTTTTCTCGGGGTCCATGCGCCAGGCGGAGGAGTTGTCGATCACCACCGTGCCGACTTCCGCAAAGCGTGGCGCCCATTCCTTGGAAACACTGCCGCCGGCGGAAAAAATAGCCACCTGCGGTTTCTTGGCCACAGCATCCGTCATGCTGATGATTTTGTGGCGTTTGCCGCGAAATTTAATTGTTTTCCCGACAGAGCGCTCGGAAGCGACCACCAGCAGTTTGGTGATCGGGAAATTGCGCTCTTCGAGCACCTGCAACATTTTTGAGCCTACCAGACCGGTAGCGCCAACAACCGCTACTTTCATTTCAAAGGATGTGGGTTTGAGTGTTCGGGTGTTTTTTGGGATGGGAAAGCACAAAATCTCCCGTTCACAAAAAAACCAAAACACTTAAGAGGATTGATTTTGGCCGCAAAAATAGGAATTTTTACTTTTGCCGCGCTTTCAAAGTGCAATAACACTTTTATCTCCTGTAGAAGTTGTTTGAATTAATTTCGCCGGGTCAGAAAGTTGTCTTTTATCGGCATGCTGCGTTTGTTTTCTCGGAAGTAGCCTCCGGCTACTCCCTCCAAAACATAACTTGCCTGCCAATAAAATCCATTCTTTCTGCCTCAGGCAAATTAACTCAAACAACTTCTTATTTTGCCCGCCTTTATTTCATCACTTTTTTACCAAAAAGAAAATGCTCTTCCGAATTCATAAAGAAGGTTACGCGCTACTGGCCATTTCGGCACTCATTCTGGTTGCCCTGAATTTTGCGATTGTTGAACTGGCTCCGGTGGCGTTTTACCCTGTTCTGGTGCTGTCGCTGGTGTTTTACGCCATTATTCTGCAGTTTTTCCGCAATCCCGTACGGAGTATCGAGGTTACCGACAACCACATCGTGTACGCCCCTGCCGACGGCAAGGTGTGCGTTATTGAAGAAACCATTGAAAGTGAATACTTTAAGGACAAAAGATTGCAGGTGTCCATCTTTATGTCGCCGTTCAACGTGCACGTCAACCGGAACCCGGTGAGCGGCATCGTGAATTATTTCCGCTACCATAAAGGAAAATACCTGGTGGCCTGGCACCCGAAAAGCAGTACGGAAAATGAACGTACGACCATCGTGTACGGCCTGGGGAATACCGAAATCCTGATGCGGCAGATCGCGGGCGCGCTCGCCAAACGTATCAAATGGTATATCGGCGAAGGACAGCAGGTGCAGCAGGGCGGCGATATGGGTTTTATCAAATTCGGCTCCCGCGTGGACCTCTATCTGCCGCTCGACGCGAAAATTGAGGTGAAAATGGATGAGATGGTCAAAGGCAACAAAACCATTATCGCAAGACTATAGAGCGTGAGAGAAGTGAGAGGGTGAGAGTCCGTAGATTACACCGCTTCGCCCAAATTTTTTGATAGATTTCGGAGCGAAGCGGTGTAATCTACGGACTCTCACCCTCTCACTTCTCTCACCCTCTCACTTTCTATTTCACCTCACTTCTTAATCTTGCTCCCATACTGCACCTTCAAATTAACATAATCTTCCAGTTCCAGATCAGTAAAGCCCTTGTTGCGCATCGACTGGATAAATTCGGGCGTGACCTCGTGTATCTTGAGGCTGACGGCATCGTCGACGTTGATTTTGGTAAAGCCCAGTTTGGAATAGGCAGCCAGGTCGGCGGGATTTACGTCGTGGATTTTCAGGTTTAATGCCTCGTCGATGGAGAGATTTTTAAAGCCGGCCTCCGCCATTTTCTGAATGAATTCCGGGGTAATGCCGTGGATTTTCAGATTCATGGCTTCTTCAGCCACCAGGTTTTTAAACCCTGCTTTTTCCATTTCTTTTACAAATTCCGGTGAAACGTCCTGTATTTTCAGGTTGAGCGCATCTTCCGCCGAGAGGTTGTCGAAGCCGGCCTTCCGCATTTCGTTGAGGAATTCCGGCGAAACATCATGAATTTTCAGGTTCATCATATCCTCCGTGGAGAGGCCATTGAAACCCATTTTTTGGAATTCGGCGATGGCTTCGGGCGACAGATCGTGGATGCGCAGGTTCAGCGCTTCTTCAGCCGATAGCGGAGTGATGCCCGATTTTTTCAGGCCGCTCAGGAATTCGGGGGTGATTTCGTGAATTTTGAAATTCAGAACGTCCTCGAAGGAAAGTTCGCCGAAACCCATGGCCCGCACCTGTTTGACGTATTCCGGCGTGATTTCATGGATGCGTGCATTCATCACGTCATCGAGCGATAATTTGGTAAAACCGGCCTGGCTGAGGCTTTTGACGTAATCCTTGTTGATGTCGTGGATGGTCAGGTTCACGATGGTTTCGATGGAAGGATCGCCGGCGCCCAGGTCTTTGGACATTTCCCGGACCTCATCGATGCGTTTGCGGTCGACGCCCTGAATGGCCAGGTTTTGCAGGTCTTCACCGGAAATTTTATTGTAACCGGCTTTTTTGAGAGAAAGCACGTAGTCTTTGTCGATGTTGGCGAAAAACAGGTGCACCATGGCTTCCTCATCGATGCCGGAAATACCTTGCTCCTGTAACCAGGAAGAAAAGGTGGCGTCGGCATTGAAACGAAAGCGCCCGTAACCTTCGTTGTTCTCGAATTTTCCCTTGAACGTGACGGTGCCGGCCGGGCGCGTGAGTGTAAATTCCGATTCCACGGTCGGCAGCGCCGAAAAGTCGGATTTCGGGTAACAATTCCCGTTCATCCACGAATTGTGGTCGCTGCGACTGCTCAGGGTAATGCAAACCTTGTCGTTGTCAATCTTTCCTTCCCAGATACCCGCGAGCGTGTTGCCCGATGCGATCATTTCGGTGCGTTCGTGCAGGTATTGCGGTGTGTTTTTGTTCTGTGCGAAGCCCAGTCCGATAATGACCAGCAGGATGGCACAGGTTCCGATGATTTTTTCCATAGCTAAATTGGTAGATTGTTTGACGTGTAAAATGTGTTGAATTCGTCGAAGGAGTTGGTTTTTGTGGTCGCCGGCAAAGGCAGGTGCAGCGCTGAGCGGCATCCAGGCCAGGTCCTGAATGAGCACCAGCGATTTGGCGTATCCGATCGCGTTGCCGGTGAGGCGGACGGCAGCATCGTCGGCCGCTATTTCGCGTTCATGCCTTACCCGCGCCGACAGCCACCACACGGCAGGGTGGTAGTAAAAAAGGGTTTCTACCATACTTTGCAGCAGGTTGAACAGGTAGTCGCGGTGTACGATATGGGCCAGTTCGTGCGCCAGAATCGCTTCCACGTTCTCGGGGTCGAGGCGGTTGATCAGGCCGATGGGAAACAGAATGACCGGTTTGAGGTAACCGATGACCATGGGCGAGCGCACCAGGGCCGATTCAAGCAGTTGCACCGGTGCGTGAAGCCGGGATTTTTGCAGCAATTTTTGCAGTAAGTCGTCCCAGTATTCTTCGGCCGGAAAATTCAGGTGGTTTTTCAGGTAATACACATAGCCGATGTTGCCGGATAGGCGCAACAGGAAAATGCATAGTCCAAGGAACCACAATGCGACAATCAGCGGCAGGTTTCGATTGAAATACGCGGTGACGGTTTGGTCGCGCCCGATCGTATCCGGAAATGCCTGGTCTGCCTGTTTAAATGGCGCAGCGGAGTGGGGCAGGGGATTCAAAACAGGCGCATTCTCCACGGTAACGGATGGCAGGTTTGCCGGCTGCCGGTAATAATAACCGAACGTACACGCCGCCGACAACAAAATGGCCAGCAGCGCTGCGTTGGCTACCCAGTACCGGGCGCGGGCTGAATACCGGCGCAGGACGATCAGTAAAAGGCCTGTCGCCAGCGCGATCAGTGCTGCCTGCCAGATGCTGTGCAATACCATCCAGCCGAGGGCCTGGGCGAGTTGTTCGGGTACGGAAAAGAAGAGCGTTTCCATAGCAGATCAGGATGTTGGTTATTTATTCTGTTGATTTTCAATCTGTTGGATCAGCAGTTTGATTTGCTCCAACTCCTCGGCCGAGGTGTCGCCGCTGCCGAGCGCCCGCAACGCCAGCGAGGCCGGGGAGCCGCCGAACGCGATGGTCGCCAGGCCTTTGATTACGCGGGCCTGTGTAATTTCCTGCTGCTCGGCCGGCCGGTAAATGTGGTTTTTGCCGTCGATTTCGCGCATCAGCAGGCCTTTGTCGAGCATGATCTGCATCAGTTTCAACGTGGAAGAGTAGTTTACTTCCCGGAGTTGCTCGTTCAGGGTGTCGTTCACAAAGCGCACGGAACTCGGGCCGTTTTGCCAGATTACCTGGAGGATTTCCAGTTCCGATTTGGTGGGCTCGGGCAGGGCGCCCGGCTGTTCGTCTTTTTGTTTCATGGGGCAAATATAGGTAGGAAAAGTTTCGTACGAAATGTTTCCTAGGTTTTTTGTTGAAAAAGTTATTGGTTATCCGTTATTGGTTATTAGTGGTGGTAAGGGACCATCCGTACAAATGCTTCGCATCCTTTTATGTGTGGCGAAGCATTTGTACGGATGGTCCCTTACCACCACTAATAACCAATAACGGATAACTAATAACTTTCCCCAATCCGCTCCAGCACCCTTTGCATTTCCTGTTTCCATTCCCGGCTGCTGCCCACAAAATGATTGGTCATGAAAGTGAAAATCAGCATTTTCCCATGCCGGGTACGCACATAGCCGCTCAGGCAGGTAACGCCGCTCATGGAGCCGCTTTTGGCAAATACATAGGGTTTGTTGTCTTTTCCGGCATACCATCCGGCGAGTGTGCCGTCTTTACCGCCGGCCGGGAATAACGGGAGCAGCGTTTCGTGTGGTTGTTCGCGCCACAGGTGCAGCAAAACGGTGGAAAGATCCTGCGGACTGATCAGGTTGTAACGGGAGAGGCCGGAGCCGTCGACCCAGCGGGGGCGTTGGGGCAGGTCGGCGAGAGCAGAATCAAGTACCCATTTCATCAGGGTGTCCTGCTGGAGGGATTTGAACTTTTGTCCGGCGCACACCAGCAGCATTTGTTCGGCGATGAAGTTGTCGCTCTGGTGCATCATGCGGCGCAAAACCGTATCGAGTGGGGTAGAATACATCACTTGCCATCTCTGGGGAAGAACATTGTCTCCAAGACTCAGTGCATCGGCTTCCTCCACTGTTTTTCTGAGTGTGTCCGAAAGCAGCGGAGCAAGTTCGGTTTGTCTGTAGGGCAACCACTTTTCGTCTGGTTCACCTTTCATCTGGAAAGGGAGAGACCATTTGTTCTGGAATTCGGACCGCCTGAATGCTAGTTCGCCTTCAAAAATAACGGGTCCATCGAACCGGTTTTCAAAATAAGAAGGATGGATGATCGCACCATTTTCTTCGAAAACCAGTTGCAACGTATTTCCATACAACGGGAAAATACCACGTTCTGCCTGAAAAGGATATTCGTAATCGTCCCACGCCCATCCCGGACCGAAACGCTTTACCAGTTCCCTTCTGGGGTAAATTTCAATCGGAGCAGATTGTTTTTTCAGGTATTCGAACGGTGCCTGCCATGCCTGAAAAAATGGATGTAAAAAAGTAGGGTCTCCCGTTCCCCGGATCAGCAATGTAGATATCGTGTCAGTATCTGAATCTAAAAGCGGTTGCTTTTGCAAGCCCGGAACGGAATCGCCCAGCACCTTCAAACAGGTGTACATCGTCAGAATTTTCGTAGTAGATGCCGGCGTGAAAAAATGATCGCCGTTCACATCCGCCAGGCTGCGCCCCGTTTCCGGATCCAGCAGGGTAAAACCGGTGAATGCGCGCTTAAAAACAGGCGATGTACGTACCTCCTTTTCAATTTGCCTCCCGACGCGCCGGTACCCGTTTCGCGCGGGCGAACAGGAAAAAAACAGGAAACAGAGTCCAGTCAGCAAAAATGCCGGCACCCACGAATTTTTCATTTCCACAATTATTTGCCGCGAAACTACACCACATTTTCAAAAATGAAATCCGCAAGCCCTGAAAGGGCGTCAGCATCAGCCCACGGCAACGCCGTGGGAATATTGTGGGAATATTGTGGGAATATCGTGGCAACACGGTATAAATAAAAAAGCCGGTCAGGTGTATGATCACCCAACCGGCCGGTATTTCGCATTATTTCAAAACAAATGAATTAGCGCCGACGGTCGCCACCGCCACCGCCACCACGACGGTCGCCGCCACCACCGCCACCACGACGATCGTCTCCGCGGCCTCCGCGGCCACCATCACGTCCGCCGCCACCGCCATCGCGGGGGCCGCCGCGTTGTGCACGGGCTGCGTTTTCTTCGTCGGTTGGCATAGTGCCGTCAGGTTTGGCTACGATTGCCCGGCGGGAAAGTTTCATCTTGCCCGTTTTCGGATCCACGTCGAGGATCTTGAACGAAACCGTATCGCCTACTTTCAGGACGTCGGCAATGTTCTCGATACGACGGTGATCGTATTCCGATACGTGCAGCAGACCTGTTTTGCCTTTAAATTTGACAAATGCGCCGTATTCGGCCAGTTCTTCTACTACGCCTTCGAACACAGAGCCAACTTCCGGGATAAACACGATGCCCTGGATTTGAGCATATGCCGCGTCGATCGCTGTTTTGTCGGGGCTGAAAATCGCCACGATACCGCCTTGTTCATCTTCCGTAATCGAGATGGTCGTGCCGGTATTGCGCTGCATTTCCTGAATCACCTTACCGCCAGGTCCGATTACCGCGCCGATAAAGTCGCGGGCAATGCGGAATTCCATCACGCGTGGAGCGTGCGGTTTGAGGTCTTCACGTGGCTCGGCCAGCGCTTTGGCCATTTCGCCGAGGATGTGTATGCGGCCTTCGCGAGCCTGTAGCAGCGCTTTGGTCAGCATTTCGTACGGCATGCCGTCGATTTTGATGTCCATTTGCGTGCCGGTGATACCTTTTGCGGTGCCGGTTACTTTGAAGTCCATATCGCCGAGCGCATCTTCGTCGCCGAGAATGTCGGACAGGATGGCGATGCGGCCTTTATCGTCGGCGATAGCGCCCATGGCGATACCGGCTACGGGTGCGGTAAGTTTCACGCCGCCGTCGAGCAGCGCCAGGGTGCCTGCGCAAACGGTAGCCATGGAAGAGGAACCGTTGGATTCCAGGATGTCGGAAACGATCCGCACGGTGTACGGGAAGTCTTTCGGCATCACTTTGCGGATGGAACGGCCGGCAAGGTTGGCGTGACCGACCTCGCGGCGACCCGGGCCGCGCATGGGTTTCACTTCACCCGTGCTGTACGGCGGGAAGTTGTAGTGCAGGATAAATTTGTCGTCGTGCGGATCGAGGGCGATGTCGATCAGCGCTTCGTCATTTTTGGTACCCAGCGTGAGGGAAGTCAGCGACTGCGTTTCACCGCGGGTGAATACTGCGGAGCCGTGTGTGCTGGGCAGGTAATCCACTTCGCACCAGATCGGGCGTACTTCGTCGGTTTTACGGCCGTCGAGGCGTGCCAAATCGGTCAAAACCACATCACGGATGATGTGTTTTTTCGCTTTTTCAAAGTAGACACCGGCCATAGGTGCCCATTCTTTCATCACCTCTTCACCGAACTCTTCGGTTACTTTAGCGATCGCGGCTTCTTTAATTTCTTCAATACGCGTTTTGCGCGTGTCTTTGTCGGAAGCACTGCGGGCCAACGTATAAATGTCGTCGCTGATCAGTGCTTCGATACGTTTTTTGAGATCTTCGTGTTGTGGAACCTCCACAAGCGTACGTTTCACAAGTGCCGATTCGCCGACTAGTTCAGCGAGGCGTTCCTGTGCGGCGATTTGTACTTTAATCGCTTCATGGCCAAGTTTCATCGCTTCCACGAGGTCCGCTTCCTGGCACTCGTTGGCTTCCCCTTCCACCATAGTAATATCGTGTTTGGTAGCAGCCACGATGAAGTCCATGTCGGCATTTTCCAGGGCTTTGCGGCCCGGGTTGATGACAAACTGGCCATTGATACGTGCTACACGCACTTCCGAGAAAAGACCTTCCAGCGGAATGTCGCTCACGGCCAGGGCAGCCGAGCAGGCCAGACCGGCCAGAGCATCGGGCATGACGTCTTTGTCGGCGGAAATCAGGTTGATGATCACCTGCGTTTCGTTCATGTAACCGTCGGGGAAGAGCGGGCGCAGGGCGCGGTCGACCAGGCGGCTGATGAGGATCTCGTAGTCGGAAAGTCTGCTTTCGCGGCGGAAGAAGTTGCCGGGAATACGGCCTACAGCGGCGAATTTTTCCTGGTAGTCAACGGAAAGCGGGAAGAAAGGCTGGCCTTCCTTGGCTTTTTTAGCGCTGACGACCGTGCAGAGCAGCATGGTGTCGCCCATGCGAACAAGTACGGAGCCATCGGCCTGTGCGGCAAGTTTGCCGGTTTCAAGCGCGATTTCACGTCCGTCCGGAAGGTTGAACGTGGTACGGAGCGGGATTTGTTTTCCCATAATGTAAGAACATTTGTGCCCCGTAGACAGCGAAACAAGGTAAAAACCGCGAAGGAAATTCGGATCGAAGCGTTAAAACAGTTCAAAAACCGAAAAAATCACACAAAGAGGGAATTGTGAATGGTGAGTTGTGAGTTGTGAGTTGTGAATAGTGAATTTATATACTCACGATTGACAATTCACCATTCACTATTCACAACTCCCTCTTTGTGTGGGGGAAAATAAGTCCCCGTTTTTGACATTTGTTTTTGCCGGCGATCCATTTCCAGGCGAATACCTGGTTAACTGGCTGCGGAACGGATAAAAAAAATGATTGGTTTGCCTGCATTGAACTGACGTACAAGTCAGGCTATATGTTTTAAAGGCGTTCAAGCCTTGTTATGTGCGGAGCAAAGTGTGGGGCGGGACGGAAGGCGGTGTTTTCAAAGATTGGTTTACAGGTCTTAAAAACGGAAAAGTCGTCAGCCCGAAATAGTTGGTCTACGCTACGCAGACTTCGCACTTCGCACTGACGACTTCGCACTACTCTTACTTACGCAGACCGAGTTTCTCGATCAGAGCACGGTATTTGTAAATGTCTTTTTTCGCGTAGTAGGAAAGAAGACTCTTACGCTGGCCTACCATAGTAAGCAGGGAACGGCGGGTGGAGTGGTCTTTCTTGTTGATGCGGAGGTGAGCCGACAGGCTTTCGATGCGGTAGGTCAGCAGAGCGATCTGCGCTTCGGTGTTGCCGGTGTTTTTTTCGTCGCCTGCGTACTGTTTTACGATGTCGGCGATTTTTTCCTTGTTGTAGTAGACTGCCATTTTTTCTTTGAATGATGAATGATGAGCGATGAATGATGAATTTCCGGGCGATTTTCGATGAAAAATTCATCATTCACCGCTCCTCGTTCATCATTACCAAAATGGGATTTCCGAGGGTCAAACGGCAGTTATTGCCTATCCATCCGATTTTAGCGGGGCAAAGGTACGGCTAGGGATTGAAGTAGCCAAGTGTTTGCTGGAAAAAGGTTGATGAGGTTGATGAGGTTGATGAGGTTGATATTCATCCGCTCGTTGAATGAATACCTTCTCATTCAACGAGCGGATGAATATCAACCTCATCAACCTCATCAACCTCATAAACCTTATAAACCTTATAAACCTCATCAACCCTCCCACCACACACAATTTCTATTTATATTCAAGAAAATAAATTGTGTTATTGGGAGAGAACGCGGAAAATCCGGTTGGTTCTGCTCCGACTTTTGTAGAAGCAAATCAGCGTCGCACGTTTCAGGTGCAGATAACTGTATCCTCCTCAAATTCGGAACTATGAAAAAGATATACGCACTTTTCCTTTCAGCCGCCTTGTGTCTTCTGTTTTTCGCCTGTAAAAAGGAGCCGGATTTTGAATATTACTATTATACGCCGGAAGAATATCGCGTGCTGACGCAGTACCTTACCCTGGAGGAAAACCCCTTCAGTTATACCATTACTTTTCCAAAACACCTGCAGAAAAACGGATCTTCTCCGCGCCAGGTCGAACGAGACAAGGTCGTTCTCGGGCGGGTGTTGTTTTATGACAAGCATTTGTCGAAAGACGGAAAAATTTCCTGCGGCAGTTGTCACCGGCAGTCTATCGGCTTCAGCGACGATCTGCCTATCAGCAGGGGAGTATTCAATCGGGCGGGAACGCGCAACGCGATGGCACTTGCTTCCGTCGCCAGTTTTTCGACTTATTACGGGACCGATTTGAATGGCATTTCCGCAGGCCGGTTCTTTTGGGACAACCGCGCTTCCACGGCTGCTGCGCAAAACCGGAGTTCCATGATCAATCCGATGGAAATGGATATGACGATGGAAGGAATTGTACAAGCCGTTGAAAATCAGCCTTACTACCAGCCGCTTTTTCGAAATGCCTATTACGGAGACAGGATGGTGACAGCAGACCGCATCAATGAATCCATAGCGCATTTTATCAACGCAATGGGGTCGTTTCGAAGCAAGTTCGACGAGGAGGCCTCCCGTGCCACCAATCACATGAACTTTACGCGTTATGACCAGTCGTTTCTTGCGTTCAACGACTTGGAAAACATGGGTAAAGCGCTCTATCTCGATCATTGTGCTATCTGCCATACCCGCGATATGGGCCGTCCCGAGATTGATTTTGCCAACAACGGACTCGACCCCGGCCAGGATCCCGGTGTTGGAGGTATCAGTGGTCGGGAAAGCGAAAAAGGTACCTTCAAAGTGCCTATGCTCCGGAATATAGCGGTCACAGGCCCTTATATGCACGATGGCCGTTTTCAAACCCTCGACCAGGTGCTCGAGCACTATAGTTCGAATATTCAGGATTTACCGAACCTGAGCCCCTGGTTGAACAATGGCAGCACGGCTCCGGGCATGAATCTCAGCGATCTGGACAAACAGGCGCTCATCGCATTTTTAAATACGCTCACGGACGAAAAATTCCTGAAAGACCAGCGGTTCAGCGACCCCTTCAGATGAGTGTTGTACTTCGCCGTGTTTTTCTTTACATTTGTCATGCGTTCACCGGTATTTTTTATAAGAATACCTGTTTTTTTACTTAACAATATAATTCGGACCCATGCAAAGAATTGCTACGCTTTCACTCCTCGTATGCTTTTACTTGTTCACAGCGTGCAACGAAAAACCTGAAATCATATATTCCGACTATTTACCGGAAGAAAAAGCCTTGCTGGATCAGTACCTCAACCTGCCTGACGATCTGGATGTATACGATCCAAAATTTCTTTACAATATGGTAAATGCGGGTGTCGTGCGTCCGCGCCTTGACAGGAGAAAAGCAGTACTGGGACGCGTTCTTTTTTATGATAAAAACCTGTCCAAAGACGGAACGATTTCCTGCGCCAGTTGTCATAAACAGGAACTCGCTTTCGGCGACAACAAGGCGGTCAGTGCAGGTGTGTACGGCCGCACCGGAGAACGCAATGCCTTGCCGCTGTCGGCCGTGGTCAGTTTTGCGTCTCAATACGGTACGGATAACAACGGAACCTCCGCACTCCGGTTTTTCTGGGACAACCGCAGCGAAACGGCCGTATCCCAGATCATGGCGTCGATGAGCAACCCGAAAGAAATGGATATGCACCTGGATGAAATAGTGGCCGCCGTGGAAAACCAGCCTTTTTACAGCGTTCTTTTTGAAAAAGCGTACGGCGATCCGCAGGTGCTGCCCGAGCGGGTCACGGAGGCAATTGCCAG
Source organism: Bacteroidota bacterium (assembly GCA_029561355.1). Classification (GTDB taxonomy): domain Bacteria; phylum Bacteroidota; class Bacteroidia; order Chitinophagales; family Saprospiraceae; genus M3007. Next base: position 12,156 of record JAKQJD010000445.1, read on the forward strand.
TTTTGTCAATGCCATGGGCTCGTTTCAGAGCAGATTCGATCAGGGCGATTCCGACAATCCATCCGGTTATGTGGAAACGAATTTTACCAATTTTACCGCCGCCGAAAACCGGGGCAAAACGGTTTACCTCCAAAACTGCGCAACTTGCCATTCTTCCCGAATGACGCAGACGGCCCTGCACAATGCCAACAACGGACTGGATGCCGAACTGACAGGCGACCCGGGTGTGGGCGGTATCACCGGAATATCAAGCGACATGGGTACCTTCAAAGTACCTACCCTGCGGAATATTGCACTCAGTGCGCCGTATATGCACGACGGGCGTTTTCAAACGCTGGAACAAGTGGTGGAACATTATAACTCCGGTATACAGGACCATCCGAACCTGAGTCCCGCGCTTCGTACAGACGCTTACGGCGCCCCCAGGCGCCTGAACCTGACGGAGGCCCAGAAACAGGATCTGGTTACATTTTTGTATACTTTGACAGACGAATCGATGCGTACCGACCGCCGTTTTTCAAATCCGTTTAAATAAAAAGAGGCACCAGATATCGATGCATGGATCCTCGTATTCGATAAATAAAATTATGTCTTTGGCAGAAATCAAGAAAAACGCAACCGCCTGTTTCCGCACCTTTGCCCCGGATATACATTGTTACCTTGTATAAGTCGGAGAAGCCAATGAACATAGGCCCTAAAAAACGTTTTTACCCTTCTGCCTCCCAAGTGTGACTTGAGTTCCATAGAACCCGGACTTTTTGAGTTCGCATATAACCCTCCAATTTGCCGAGCCGGGCGCTGTAAAAAGTGCCCGGCTTTTTTTGTTTTTGGATTTATAGAGCCTTCTTTGAAGTATTTGCCCCAATATTCGACATTTCCGGGGCGTCAGCACCTCGAAGTTTTCAGGAATGTGATTTTTGTAAATCAGTGGTTATTTATTCATCCACATGATTTACCAAAAACTTTTAACCAAAAACTTACAACCATGCAAAATACGTCAAATGCTGCACCCCAGAGCACCACACAATCGAACGGAAAATCCGGCGGCATGAAATCCTCGCAACTGATGCAACTCTTCGAAGATGAGTTGAAGGACATCTACTGGGCGGAAAAGGCCCTCGTAAAAGCCATTCCCAAAATGGCCAAACAGGCTACATCGGAAGACCTCGTAGCCGCTCTGGAGCACCATCTGGAGGAAACGAAAGGTCAGGTAGACCGCCTGGAGCAGGTTTTCGAATCCATTGGTAAAAAAGCCAGCGCCAAAACCTGTGAAGCCATGAAAGGTCTGCTCGAGGAAGGCGAGGGAATCATGGACGAATGTGAGGCCGGTCCGATGCGCGATGCGGGTATTATTTCTGCCGGACAAAAGATCGAGCACTACGAGATCGCTTCCTACGGTACGCTGCGCCAGTTTGCGCAAACCCTTGGACTGAAAGAAGCCGTTGGTTTGCTGGAGCAGACACTGGAGCAAGAGAAAGCGGCGGATCAAAAACTGACTTCGGTAGCGGTATTGGCTGTGAATATACAGGCTGCTTCTGAAAAAGCGTAGTGACTTGAGATGCATAGAACCCGGACTTTTTGAGTTCGTAATATAACCCTCCAATCTGCCGAGCCGGGCGCTGTAAAAAGTGCCCGGCTTTTTTTGTGCTTGGCCATCGGTTCCTTATTCCGATACTGCGAATACTTGCAGACACACGTGCTTTCCTAAAACCTTGTAAAAGGTATCCTGCCCCTTTTCATCTTTGTGCAGTTCACCGTTGGTTTTAACTTTACCATATAAACTTTCCGATCATGCCAAAACGTATTCCAGTATCACTCAACCATTTCGCTATCATTTTTTCTTCCCTGGCAGTATATATGTCTGCATGTCATAAAACGGAAGATCCGGAAGTATTTCCCCAGGTTTATAAATACGAGCAACTTGATTTTGCTCCATCCAGGTATTACGTGCTGACAGAAAATTCGTACAATGAAATAAGTGCGGCCGGCAACTATTTAGATTACGATGAATTTCTGGCAGAGGAACTTGATATTTTTGGCTGGGAATTTGAAATAGAAAAACTGGAGTTATTAAATGATGACAGCCTCCACATGTATTTCTTCGATTACCTGGATATCATGCCAACAGATACGGTTGTTCCATACACACGCGATGGGAACAAAATCGTTTTTGAACCGCTGGTTAGTTTTTACAACTTTTATTTGGACGAGGGGAACAATGCGGCGCGCGTCAAACTCCCGAATGTTCAACATTCCAAAGAATTGCCGTCCGGAGTGACAGATTATTCATCTGTCGACATATCTATTAACGGAGAGGAAATGGATGTGGCTGCGATCATTGCACATCGGCGTACGAAGTACAACCTGCATGCCGGCGATACTATTGCGATTAATAACTCCAGTTATTTATATCCAAGACAATAATTCCACAAAGATCTTCAGTCAGGCCATTTACGCAGACCGGGGCGCTTTAAAACGGTATTCAATTTTTCGCCTTAAATATGCTTTTACTTCGTCATATTCAGGTTTAGGCAACTGGAAATCGATATAGGTGTAAATCCTGCTGCGCTTGATCTCTTTTATCTTTTTAATGAGCGCCTCGTCGTAGTAGTATTTTCTTTCAACGGTGTAACACGACCCCATTGATAAGAAGAAGGAAAGAAAAAGCAGGTATTTCATACGAATCGGGAGATACAAAGACGCTTTGAAAGTCTTTGTATCTCCCGATTCATATACTTTATCAAACGCTGCCCACTCCACTTCCCCGGATCATTGTTGAGTCGTTAAATACTCACAACTCACAACTCACTACTCACTACTCACTACTCCACTACCTTAAACGTCGTCCGCCTGTTCGTCTGGTGCTCCACCTCCGTACACTTCGCACAGGCGCAATCCGCCGCCGGTTGCGTTTCCCCGTATCCCACAGCGCCCAGGCGCCCGGCATCTATGCCCTTGGTAATCAGATAGTTGACAGCGCTTTCGGCGCGGCGTTGCGACAGGGTAGAGTTATAGGAATCGTTGCCGCGGCAGTCGGTATGGCTACCCAGTTGGATGCGGATGGTCGGGTTTTGGCGCAGCACTTCGGCCAGGCGGTTGAGCGTAGGCTCGGCGTCGGGGCGTATGTCCCATTTATCGTAGTCGTAGTAGATGTTTTCGAGCACGATCTCTTTGTCGCGGTAAATCTTGTCGAGCACGATCTCCAGTTCGAAGGTCTGCACTGGGTTGTTGGGGTCTTTTGCCATGCCGCGGGTACTGAAGCGGGCAGTGTTGGACAGGTAGCCGGGCAGTGCAGCGCCGAACTGATAATCGGTGTTTTCGGCGAGTTCAAGTTTGTAGTAACCATCGTCTTTCACTGTGACGGACTGCGGTTTTTTACCCGCATCGATGGTCAGCCCGGCGCCGGAGAGCGGTTTGCGGCCCAGTACCTTGCTGTTAGGATCGTTGGGGTCGGTGAGGATTTTTTCCAAAACGTAGACCTCCAGCACCATTTTGTAGATGAGGTTTTTCTTGTCTACCGTATCCACTTTGGGTGGTTTGGGCGGCGGCACCTTTTGTTCGAACCGGAAGATATCGTCGCCGCCGCGCGCCGCCTCCGCCGTGCGGTTTGAAGTGAAAAAACCGCTGCGGATCAGGTCGCCGGGTTTGCGGGCGGCGGCATTTTTGCCGGGCACCACCGCCATGCCGAAATCGTCGGCGCCGCTGTTGATCGGCGCTTTCAGGTTGATCGGCGGGGCCCAGGCGTTGCGTTCCATTTTATAGGTGCGGAAAATATCGAGTCCGCCCATGCCCGTGAGACCATCGGAGGCGAAGTACAGCGTATCGGCGTCGAAAGAAGGAAACACTTCATTGCCGGGCGTGTTGATGGCACGGGTGAGCAGTTTGGGTTCTTCCCAGCCGCTTTCGGTTTTGCCGCTGCGCTGCATGGCGTAGAGGTCGAAACCGCCCCAGCCTTCGGGGTCGTTGCTGGCGAAATAGAGCGTGTTGCCATCGGCGCTCAGGGCCGGGTGCAGATAGTTTACTTTTTCCTTCTGGTAGGGGAGTGGGACGGGCGTTCCCCAGCCGCCTTCGTCGGAGGTGCGGTTGGCGAAGTAGATTTTGTTGAAGGCGTCGTCGCCTTTGTAGGCGCCCACAGCGCGCACGAAGAATACCTCGTTTCCGGTTTTGTCGAAACACGGCGTGGCCTCGTTATTTTCCGTATTCAATTGATTGTCAAATACCTGCGGACTGGCGTTGTTTGGGTCGACGATAAAAATATCCATAAACCGGTTGCCGGTCCAGTTGTATTTCGCTTCGCCGGTGCTCATGCTGCGGTCGCTGCTGAACACGAGCCGGCCGTCGGGGAACAACAAAGGAGCGAAGTCGTTCTGGCTGCTGTTGAAAGAAGTGGGCTCCACAGCCCAGCCATTGGTGGGCTTTTCCTTGAGCCAGCCCTCGGATACGGTGCAGGCGGTAATGTCCTTGCGGTATTCGTAGGGCGAGCCGATCTCGATGCCCAGGTTTTTGAATGCGTCGCGGGCCTCGGCGTAGCGCTCCATTTTTTTCAGGGCATACGCGTAGGCTTTGAGCGCTTCGGCGCCGCCGTTGTTGTCGTAGGCGGTTTTGAACCATTCCAGCGCTTTTTCGTCGCGGCCGGTGTGGCGGTAGGATTCGCCGAGCAGGTAGGCGATCTGGCCTTTTTCGTTGCGGGTTTTGGCGCGGGAAAATTCCTTTTCCAGCATGGGCGTCGCTACGGCGTATTGTTTGCGTTCGTAAGCGGTTTTGCCGTCCTTGATTTTCAGGGTGTACGTGCAGGCGGAGAGCAGCAGCAGCACGAAAATTCCGGTGGTCGTTTTTGTAAGCATGGCTTTATATCGAGTATGGGCGGTTCGGGATAAAAGTAATGATGTTATGCTGCCTTTAACGGTTGCACGGGCCAAAATATTTGGCAGTAAGAAGCCCACAGTGCGAAGTGCGAAGCCCATATTCACCCACGTTGCCATTGACTTCGCACTTCGCACTGTGGACTTCGCACTATTTTCCGGCTTCGGACGTTTTGTTTTCGCAAACGACCTGACGTATTTATTTCCTACCAAAATTTATGAATCAAAGAAATCTGCTTTTTGCAGCGCTTCTGGCTGCACTCACCTCTTCCGCTCTCTTCGCACAACAGGTTAAACCCAAGCCAGGAAATCTTCAGTCTACACCAGCGAAACAGCAAAAGGAAAAAGATGTTCTGACCCCCAGAAAAGCGCCGGAAGCGCTGGAAAGTGCTGAAATTCTGGATATCGAGTCCTATAAACCGAAAGCAATCGACACCACGAAAGCGCCCATGATTATCGCTTTCGGCTCCTGCAACAAGATGGAAAAACCCCAGACCATGTGGGAATGGGTAAATGCCAACGATCCCAATCTCTGGATCTGGCTCGGCGATATTGTGTACGCCGATACGACCGATACCAAAGCCCTTACCGCTCATTACAGGTTGCTCAAAACGAACCCGGATTACAAAAAACTGCGCTCCAAGGCACAGGTGATCGGTATTTACGACGATCACGACTACGGTAAAAACGGCGGCGATCAATACCTGAAAGGAAAAAAAGGTACTAAAAAATGTATGCTCGATTTCCTCGACGTTCCCGGCAACAACCCGGTGCGCAAACGTGAGGGCGCCTACCAGTCCTACACCTTCGGAAAAGGCGCACAACGCGTCAAAGTCATCCTGATGGATTTGCGCTATTTCCGCGACTCGCTGACTGCCGATCCGACCAAACAAAAACGTTTCCTGCCCAACCCAACCGGCGATATACTCGGCGAAGCGCAATGGAAATGGCTGGAAAACGAACTCTCGAACAGCAATGCCAACCTTACCCTGCTCTGCTCCAGTGTGCAGGTGCTTTCCGATGAACACATGTATGATAAATGGGGCAACTTCCCTGCTGCCCGTAAACGCCTGCTCACGCTGATCGTCAAAACCAAGCCCAAAAACCTGATGATCCTTTCCGGCGACCGCCATATGGCCGAAATTTCCAAAATGGATATTCAGGGACTTTCCTATCCGTTGTACGATTTTACCTCCAGCGGCCTTACGCACATCCGCAGCGGCCTCAATGAAACCAACAAATTCCGGGTGGGCGATATGATCGTCAAACGCAATTTCGGACTGCTGAAACTCCGATGGGAAGGCGAACACCCCGTAGTGACCATGCAGGTGCGTGGCTTGCAGAACGAGATGTTTGAGGAGGTGATTATGAGATATT
>JAKQJD010000458.1 GCA_029561355.1 Bacteroidota bacterium
TTGTCGACAGCCGTATACTGAACGGTTGTCACGCCGATTGGGAAGGTATCGCCCGGCTGGTAATTGGAATACAGGGTGTCCAGGTCGCAGAAACCGACTGCAATCGGAGGCATCCAGGTGGCTACTGAGTCGCAACCCGCCAGATCAATATTGAGAGGAATCTGTTCAAACCGTTTGAAAGGTCCGTTTACCGTAATTGTAAAAGTACAGGTATCGTAGTTGTTGCTGGCATCGAACGCGCGGATCACCAGGGTAGTCGTTCCTACGGAGAAGGTATCTCCTGGCATGAACGACGATTCGAATTGCGGTACGGAGCAGTTGTCTGTTGCCGTTGGGAAAATCCATTCTACCGCGAAGCCGCAAGGGCTTTCGGTACTGACGGTCACGTCCTGCGGGCAACTGGTAAATACCGGCGGTACGAGGTCGATCAGTACCACATTGAATGTGCAGATCGAGGAATTGCCGGCATCGTCCAGAACAGTGTAAGTTACGGTGGTCGTACCTGCAGGGAAAACACCGGGGTCCAGGTCCGAAATGATCGTTACTGCACCACAGTTGTCCTCAGCCGTTGGAGGATCCCAGGTAACAAGGGAATCGCATTTATCAGACGGCAGTTCGATCATGATGTTATCGGGACAGCCGGTAATGACCGGCGGAATGTTTTCCGAAACCGTGACATTGAAACTACAGGTGGTCACATTGCCTGCGTTGTCTACTGCCGAATACGTCACCGTAGTGGTACCCGTCGGGAAAAAAGTACCCGGTTCTATGTCGGAGAAGATATCTACACCGTCCAGATCACAATCGTCCGTAGCCACAGGCGCCGTCCAGGTCGGGAATGCGCCGCAGGTATCGGGTTCGGTGTCCAGGGTCAAATCTGCCGGGCAGCCGTCGAATACGGGCGCATTGTTGTCAATAACAGTGATATTGAACGAGCAACTACCGGTATTTCCGAAATCATCCACCACCACATAAGTAACGAGGCTGGTTCCCGCATCCAGCACCACGGTCGGCTCAAAACCGATCAGTTCCGGTGCGTCGTCGCAGTTGTCTCCGGCCAGCGGAGCAGTCAGATTTACAGTTGCCGTACAAAGGCCTTCATCCGGCGCTACGATCATGTCTTCCGGGCAGGTAACGACCGGCGCAAGTGTATCCTGGATTTCAATGGTGAAAACGCACAAAGCGGTATTGCCGGAAGCGTCCGAAGCCACGTACGTTACAGTTGTCACGCCGATGCTGAACGGGTCGCCCGGAGCGAAGTCGCCGGACAGCGAAACGCCGCCCTGTCCGCAGGAATCCACGGCTTCCGGAATATCCCAGTAAATCGGAATGGTACAGGTATCGGCCGGGGCTACCACGATAATATTGGAAGGGCAGCCGTTGATCTGTGGAGGCAGTTGTTCCGTTACCGTAACAATCACGGAGCAGGAAGCAGAATTGCCCGCCTGGTCATATGCCGTGAAGAATACGGTGGTAGCGCCTGCATTAAAAAGAGAATCCGCTTTGCTGGAAATGATCTCCTGGATTTGCCCGCAGGCATCCTGTGCATCCGGCAAAGGCAAAATAATCGTTTCGCTACAGGTTCCCTCCGCGGCATCCACTTCCACATTGTCCGGGCAGGTCAGCGTTGGCGGCGACTGGTCGGAAATGGTGAAGTAACCGCTGGTCGTATTGAAAGGTACGGAGTTAAATGCTGTGTTGACGGCATCGAACGGTGGAACGAAGTCGATGTTGGTCGTCCCGTTCGGGTTGATGACGTTGAAATAAACGGTAAACATGATGCCACCGTCGGGAATGCTCGGCCAGAAAGGCGCTACCGGGTTGCCGGACAAAAACCGCAGAATGCCCATGTCCGTACCGATAAAGTTCAGGTAATCGGCAGCATCCAGGTTCAAGCCAGGATAGCCGTTGCCTACGGTATCGAATTCCAGCACAGTCGGGTCCCAGCCCAGTGAAAACTGAAGTCCGATCAGGTCGCTGAAATCCTGCACCGTCACATTGAATGCAATGGGTCCACCGTTGTTCTGGCAGTCGGCATATACGGTATCGACTGCCAGGCCCAGGCCCGCTGCCGAATTTACCAGCACGTTGAAGGCGCAGGTGCCCGTGTTGCCCGATGCATCTGTGGCGGTATACGTAACCGTGGTCAGACCGACATTGTAGTTTCCGTCGGCATTGAGGGTTCCCTGGCCGGTGGTTGCGCCGGTCTGCGTATAACTGATCGTTGGGTTGTTACAGTTATCCGAATAGGAGACCGGTCCGGTGCCGGTAACAGCGGCAGAAGTATTGCCTACTTCCGCTGTAGCGGTAATATTGGCGGGACAGGTGATTGTGGGCGCTTCCAGATCCTGGAAACTTACCTGGCCGTTGATGTATGTGGCCTGAATTTCTTCAGGAGGGAAAACGGCGCTCGTGTAAGCCTCGCGTACCGACGGGAAATCGCCGAACGTGATCGGGGAGTTGCCATTGTTGCCACCTGCCACATTGAAGTTCAGGGTAAACAGCACCGCATTGTCGGGAATGGTTGTGCCCGACAGCGAATTGGTCGTCCAACTGAATGCGATAAAACCGGTTCCTACGGAACTGATGCCGAAGTTGGTGGCCGCCAGTTGTAATGCCGGATTGAAATTGTTCACCGAAACGTATTGCAGGAACGCAGGATTCCAGCCGAGTGAGAACTGTAGCGAGCCCAGCGAATCAAAATTCAACGCCGTAACGTCCAGAGAGTATGTCTGGCCGCAGGCTGCCGATCCGCTTTGCGCGATCAGCGTCAGCACATCGCTCGTATTGGAAATGTCCAGTGTAATAGTAAAGGAACAGGTAGCGGTATTATTGCCTACGTCTGTAGCGGTATACGTTACCGTCGAAGTTCCGAAATTGAAAATAGCGCCGCTGGCGTCCGGATCATTGGGCGCGCTGGCAATGGTAGCACCGGAAGAAGTCCAGCCTACCTCCGGAATACTGCAATTGTCGATCGCACTCAGCGGACCGATGTCGTTGACAGCGGAAGGCGAATTGACCGACATGGTCAGGTTATCGGGGCAAACAATCGTGGGAGGCGTATCGTCTATAGGTTGAACGCCGCCGGTTACGGTTTGTACCGTCAGTTCATTGCCACTTGCATCGGTAATCTCGATTTGTACGGGGTTTCCGGTGATTTGAACCGGAGAAAAGGGTCCGCTGATGCGGCGGAAAGCAAGTGAAAAAATAACACTGTCGTTCGGAACGGATACACCGCCGAATTTCGTGTAGGTAAACGTAATGCGTCCTGATGCCAGGTAAGTGGTGGAGTCGAAACCCGCATTGAATGCCCCCTGCGTGAGCAGCGGATTCAGTTGCGTGGTATAGGCATAATCCAGATCGTTTGCGTTCCAGGAAACAGTGAACTGCATGGAACCCACGTTGGTAAAGTTGCGTACCCGGATGGGAATCAGGAAGGTATCAGATGACTTACAGTCAATCATGACTGTGTCGGTTTTCAGGATGACTGCCTGTGCTGACATTTGACTGGAAAAGACAAACGACCCAAGCAGCATCAGGATTAGAAAAATATTTCTCATGGTTTTAAAAATCATGCATTAGAGAAAAATGATTGTATTACCTCTTGTCTCCGGCTGACGCCGGGTATTTCCGGTCGGCCGGGAACGGGTTAAATGTAGTTGAAGTTGGATAAAACGCTTCGCTACACTTTGCCCGTCCCCGGCATTGCCGGATCAAAAGTTTATTAATCTATGAGAATCATTTTCTTACGATCACTGTGCGTGGGGGTTTCGAGTTCGTAGTAGTAAACACCTGCATTGCCCAGTTCAGATTCGCGGAAGCGTACTTCGTTGTATCCTTTTTCAAAGTTGCCAATAACCGTGCGCACCAGTTGCCCAGATGCATTGAATACCCGCAACGCGGCCCGGCTGCTTTCCGGCAGGCGGAAACCGATGGTCGTAACGGACTGGAACGGGTTCGGTTGGTTCTGGTACAGTGTAAACGGCGCTTTTTCGTCTGCGATGTTGCGTTCGGTAAACTCAAAATCGATTTTCATCAGGCTGCCGTCGAAGTTGTAACCTTCGGCTGCGGTGACTGCCGAACTCGGGTGCAGCAGGTCAGCGATGTTGCCGTTGCGCAGCGCGCGGAATTTCAGCGTGAACAGTACTTCGTTGTCGCCGAACGATTTCGCTTCGCGGCTTACCCACAGGGTGGTCAGGTGACCGTCTGCGAGGTAAGTGGTACCGAAGTTGTCATCCGTCAGCGGCAGAACGCCCGCTTCGTAATTGTCGAGCATCAGCACGGCAGCATCGAAATCGATGGTCATCTGGTATGCAATGCGCTGGTTGAAATCGCTGGCTCTGAACGGTACGGAAATGATTTCGCCCGCTTTGAAGTCATTGTTATCGATCCGGAAATGGAATTTGCCGTCGCCGAAACGCTCTTCGGACTGGTTACCGGTAAACGTCGGCGTAATGTTGCCGTTGACGTCGCCCATACGAACCGCCACGAAATCGTCGTCGAGGTAATCCATTGTTGCCGGGCTGTGCATAATCGTCTGCGGAATCGGTGCGCTCAGCGGATTCGGGCTTGGGAACGTGTATGCTTTCGGTACAAATTTCCAGTCCGGCGAACCCAGAATGTGCTGGTCGGTAGCCAGTACCACGCGCTGGATGCGCAGGTAGTCGTTCAGCGAAATGTTGGCGTCGCCGTTCACGTCGGCTGCAACCCATTGGTATGGAGACAGCAGTTGTGTTCCGAAAATGTGGTTGACGATGAACAACAAGTCAGCCGAGGAAATACCGGCAGAACCCGCAGTTGTTTTCGCAGGCGTCAGCGTCACGTTGGTATTGTTCGGGATGTCGGAGAACAGGTATGTACCCGGTACGCCGGTCGTCTGGGTGCCGGTGGCGCCTCCGGAGAGGGTCACGGTTACGCCCGGTACCGGTTGTGTCGGCGTTCTCCAGGTCTGAATGTCACCCGCGATGTCGATAGCGTCTGCATCACAGTTGATCGTAGCGGAACCTGTGGTGATGTCGATCGGAACGATAACCGGAACGCCGGTGCTGTCCTGATTGAATTCGATACCTACCGGTGTAGCGACGATGGTGATCGGTGCCACGGAACCTACCGCAGCAGTGCTGCTCAGTTGCAGTTGCAGGTCGAACAGTTTTGTGCCGTCGGTAAAGATCTGCGGTGTGCCGTTGCCGGTCCAAACCGCTCCCAGGTTGTTGAACGGAAGTACACTTCCGGTGAATCCTGTCAGGGCAGGGTTGACGTTCGTGACACCTGTAACGGTGGCCACTGTGCCGTCGCCTGCATTTACCGTGAAGGAGAACGAGTACACTTCAAAGAAGTTCTCTACCGTCACAGGTATGGTGATCAGACCTGACTGGCAACCCGTAGCATTGCCTGCAATCAACTGAATTTTAGCGCCTTCGTCTACTATTGCCGTGTCGATCTGCAAGCAGCCGTTGTCGTCGTCGGTTACCGTGATAATGTAGGAACCTGCGGAAAGGTGATCCAGCGAACTAGTGGTATCGCCGGTTTCCCACTCGAAGGAGAAGTTACCCGAACCGCCAGTTGCCGTAGCCAGTGCGGTACCGTCGTCCGATCCGAAATAGGATTCCGGTGTAGCGGTCACTTCCAGGTTGAAACCTGCGGTGGCGCCCATGGTTACTTCCACGTCGACGGTGCAGGAATTCACATTGCCGGCGTTGTCTACAACAAACAGCGTTAACGGATTGATTCCCAATTCGCTGCAAACGAAGGTCGTTTGAGAGAGGTACATCGTATCGATTGCACAGTTGTCGGTTGTGCCGGTCAGGGCAACATCCTGCGGCGTAATCGTAGCCGATCCGTTGGAGCCCAGGGAAATCGTGATGTTGTTGTTACATACGACCGTCGGAATGCTGTTGTCGATAATTTGCAGGATGAGTGTGTCCTTACCCAGATTACCGCAGGCGTCCAGCGCTTCGAAATGGATTTCGTAAATACCTACCGGGTAATTGCCTGCAATACTGAGTGCATGGTCGCCTTTCGGACTATCATTGAATACATTCAGGGCAGAATCGGGCTGGCAGTCATTCAGGTACTGACGTACGTCGAACTCGTTCAGGCCGATATTAGCCGAGCAGGAGTCGTTCGGCGGATAGTTGGCTGTGAAAATTTTCAGTGTATCAGGCATGCCGAGGAACTGCGGCGCCTGGTTGTCGATGATCGTGATCGTGCGGGTGTGCGTCGTGGTATTTCCACAATCGTCCACGGCAGTGCGCGTACGAACGATGGTGTAGTTGTAATTTCCGCAAGGACCGACCGCTACATTGATCGTATCCTGTGTCAGCAGCACTTCCACACTGTCCGAGCAGTTGTCGGTAGCGGTAATGAGTACAGGCGAAGGTACCAGCGAGTAGCAACTTACCGTGTCATTCGGTGCAGTGGAGGAAAGTACAGGTGCAATGGTATCCTGAATGTTCAGTTTTTGAACACAGACGGCCACATTGCCGCTCAGGTCGCGCGCCTGCCAGTAACGGTTGAGTACCAGGCAGTTGGAGCCTGTTCCCGCAGCCAGCGTATCCGAGAAGGTGATCATGATCGTGCCCTGGCAGTTGTCGGTTGCACTAGCAGTACCGTTGGCCTGCGGCTCGATCGGGTCGGAACACTGAATGGTTTTGTTGGCCGGGCAAACGATCGCAGGGGCCACGTTGTCCTGAACTACGATGTAGGTCTGGCAAGTAGAGGTGTTGCCTGCGAGGTCCGTTACGGACAAGGAAACAGGGTGGTGCGTTACGCCGTCGGCATCATCGCAGTTGAACAGGATCTCGGTCGTAACCGGGCCCAGCGGATCCAGACGCTGGATATTCAGCACCAGCGAATCAGTTGTGGTGCAATTGTCGGAACTGGCGGCGTTGATCTGCGCGGTCGTTACCAGTACGGTACCGGAAGCCTGCAGGGAAACGCTGACACCGTTGATACAAGCCGCAATCGGGTTGGTGCCGTCTTCTACTACGATGGTGATTTTATGCGAACTCTTGTTGCCGCAAGCATCGGTAGCGAAGAAGGTGGTCGTGTGTACACCGAGGCCGAAAGTTTCCATGGTATCCGTTTTGGAATAGAAACCTTCGAGGTTGGCAATGCTCAGGTCGTTGCCGGTAGAGCAATCGGAAATGTACTGCAGGATGTTGATGTTCACTTTTGCAGAGCAGTCCGTGTTGTTCGTAGCGGTAAAGGCATTGATCGTGTCCGGCGTGCTGGGCAGGAAAAGGGGCGCCTGCACATCCTGCACATTGATCTTTTGCGTTCCGGTGGAAGTATTGCCCGCAGCATCCACAGCGCTCCAGGTACGGGTGATCATGTAGGTGTATTTTCCACAACCAATGGTGTCTTTCGTGGAAGTTTCCGTGAAAGTAACGGTCGCAACACTACAGGAATCGGAAGCGGTAAGCGTTGGAGCCGTTGGAATTACATCCTGACAATTCAGGGTAATATTCGCAGGAATAATTTGCAGTACCGGCGCTACCACGTCTTTTACCTTAACGGTGGTGACACAAGGAGTGGAAACATTGTTGTTGATATCGATTGCTACGAAATTCACCACATTGTTGCCCAGCTGAGCGCAGGTGAACGTCAGCGAATCTACAAAAGTGGTCGGGCCGGTTTTAAATTTGTACGTAATCGGGCCGCAATCGTTCTGGTCATAACTGCCATTGTCGAGTTGTGTGGCAGCGATGGTAAACGAACCGCCGGCACTCAGGTTAACGGAGTCGGGTTTGCAAATCGATACCGGCGGGAAAATATCTACCAGTACGGTGATGTTCTGCGGCTGCGTGCTGATGTTGCCGTTGCCGTCATTGTATACCCAGGTGATGACGTAGTTGCCAGGCATCAGGTTGTAAGACGGCGGGTCGGTGTTCAGGAATTCGCCCACCTGTGCGGAAGGAGTACCGTAAATGGTGTCCGCAGCAGGGTTGCACGGGTCGAAAGCGATCGGTGCGAATACGATGAACATACCGCAGGAGTCCACGATCGGGTCCAGCGTAACTTCTGCCGGAATTGGATCGTCGCCGTCCTGCAGGGTCAGTTTGAAGAAGCAGGTTGTGGTGTTGTATCCGTCGAAACCGGTAACAAAAATCGTGTCGTTGTCGCCGGTGGTCGGAGCCGGACCGAAGAATGTGCCCAGGCTCGTGCCTCCTGCAGGAATCTGCGTGAGGGTAACGTTGCCGGAACAGTTGTCCGACACCTGCACGAGGCTGGTGTAATTCGGAATCTGCGCATCCGGACAGGTAGAACTGAGAACCTGATTGGCCGGGCAGTTCAGGATCGGGATTTGTGTGTCCTTGATTTCTACCGTAAATTCACAAACGGAGGTATTGGCCGGTACCGCATTGTCTTTCGCAATGTATCGGATGGTCGTTACGCCCACGGGGAATTGAGCCGTCGGGAATACCTGGAACGGGAAGTTCGCATTGTAATTGAACGGATTGGTCAGGTTGATGGTCGTCTGAACCGAATTGGAGGTGCTGCCTGCCGAGTTCAGGATTTGTTCCTGTACGGTGAAAGGCAAACAGTCGGCCACGTTGCCCAGCAAAGACCATGGGCGTTCCCATGTGAAAACATTGGAGCAGGCACCCGGCGTATTCGGAATCACGTAATGTGCACCGCAAATGGTGTCGAACGGCTGATCGAATGCGAAAATCGGGCCTTGCGTATCTTTAATAACAATAGAAACGGTGTGAGAAGCAGTGTTTCCGCAGGCATCAGTAGCTACCAGCGTTACCACGCTGGTTCCGATCGGGAAATAAGCCGTAAAATCGGAATTGATTGCCAGCGGCTGCGGAACAGGAATATCCACATAGCCAAACGATGGGTTGGGGTAATCTACTGTAAATGTAACAGTTACAGCACCGCAGGCGTCCGTGATGCTGCCAGGAGATGTGATCTCGAACGAAACCGGACCATCGCAGAACGTCGGAACGTCTGTTTCGCCCATCACCATGCCTGGCAGGTCCCACACAGGGGATTCATTGTCTTCTACGGAAATTACCTGGAATGCAAAACCTGTGTTGCCGGAAGCATCCGTAGCGATCCATTTGCGCTGGATGGTAAATTCGTTGCCGCAAATTCCGGGTGTAATGATATCATTGGCGGTGGTGTAAGTTACGGAAACTACTGAGCAGTTATCCGTAGCCGTAGCCACGCCGCCTGAAGTGGAAGCGTCTTCCGGGTCGAAATCCACACATTCCACCACGACGTTGGCCGGAGGTGTAACCACCGGATTGGTCATGTCTTTGATCGTGACGTTCAGCGTGCACTCTGCGGTATTGCCGCCGGCGTCCGTTACCTGAAGGGTGACGGTGAAAGTGCCGATCTGGCTGCAATTAAACAGGTGCGAAGTTTCATAACTGCCCGCACCGACTTTCAATTGGTAGGTCAGGGTGCCGCAGTTATCGGTACTGCCGTTGTTCAGCGTAGCAGCATTGAGGGTAAATTGTCCTGCGCCGTTCAGCACGTACGTCTGGTTGCCGATGCACAGGGCAGTCGGTGGAATGTCGTCGATCACAGTTACCCGTGCGTTACAGGTATCCTGATTGCCTTGTCCGTCGCGCAGATCCAGCACCACTGTATTTACGCCGAGGTCGGAACAGTCGAAGTTGTATTCGTTCAGCAGAGCGCTGAGCGTTCCGAATTCGTAGTAGTCAAAAAAGCAGTTGTCTGTGCTGCCGTTGTCTATTTCAGTAGGAAGCACCGTTGCATCGCCGTTTACATCCAGCGATACTGTTACGTCTTTGCATTTTGCAGTCGGCGCCTGAATGTCCACCACATTTACTTTGAAAGAGTGGATTCTTACATTGCCGGCAGCATCGGTAGCGGTATAGGTTACGGTGGTCATACCGAACTGGAAGAAAGAGCCCGGCGTATGCGTGGATGTCACGGATACGACGCCCGGACAGTTGTCGGTAAAGGTTGGCGCTACCCAGTTTACCTGGCGCAGGCAGCTGGAAACGTTTGTAAATACAGTCACCGTGGTATTGGCGGCCTGGCCCATAACGTAAGACGGCGGCTGCAGGTCGGAAACGGTTACGTTAAAATTGCAAACGGTGCTGTTAGAGCCGTCGCTGAAGGTGTAGGTTACTGCGGTAGTACCTTTGTTAAAAGGAACGGCGCCGATACCTGCATAAGAACCGGACCCGGTGGTAACACCGCTGAGGTTGTACGTTACGGTCGGTGCGCTACAGTTGTCGGTGTATTGGCCCACGGTCGTCAGTGGAGTACCCGCAGGTACCAGCGTCAGAGCGCCGTTGAAAGTAGCGGTACAGTTGCCTGAATTGGTCGGCAGAGCGATGCTCGCAGGGCAAATCACCTGAGGAGCCAGGTTGTCTACGATGTCGATGGTCGTATTACAAACGTCCGTGTTTGCAGGAGTAGCGAGGTCCGATACGCTCAGCGTTACCGGAATGGCATTGTTCGCCAGATCGCCGCAATCGAAAGACAGGCCGTTCAACACCGCGTCGCCCTGGGCCGACGTGATCGTCAAAATAACATTTCCGCAGTTATCGCTGGAGCCGTTGTCTACCATGGCGGGCGTCAGAATGACTTTGCCTGTAGCGTCCAGTGCCAGTACGATGGTGCCGGGTGTTTTACATTGCGCATCGGGCGCTTCATCTTCATTTACTATAAAGGTGTAATCCATGAACACACTGTTCGCCGGGGAGGCGTTGTCGGTCCAGGTATAGCGGATTACGGTTGTGCCGGTCGGGAACTGCACCGTGACCGAACCGCCGCCGGTGGGCGGGAAGGCAGGCGCGCCGCTCAGTACCATCGGGTCGGGGCTGGAAAATACGGTTTCCGTAAACGTTACCACACCGCAGTCGCTCACTGTACCGATCGACGGACGCGTGAAGGTGATTACCTTGGAGCAGTCGCCGGCCGTAACCGATTGTGCAGGGAAATTTACGTTGGCAGGAGCCGGTGTAACCACAGGCGCCTGATTGTCGGTAACCGTTACGACAAAAGTATTGCTGCCGGTATTTCCGTTGGCATCGGTCGCTACATAGGTGACAGTGGTAGCGCCGAGGTTGAAAAACTGTGTAGTGGCAGCGCCCTGCGAGGCAGGAGCAGCCGCAACAACCGTTGCACCGCTGAATGCGATGGTCATGGTATAGGGGCCTACACAATTGTCTGTCACGGAAGGATGGTTCCAACCCAGGAAGCCGTCGCACAGGTTCAGCGGTGTGGCCGTACCTGTGGATGTTCCGATGGACTGGCTGGACGTTGTGCCGGTAAAGCCCGGGTCTTCGTCGTCGGTAACCGTTACCTCAAAAGAGCAGGTGCCGGTATTGCCTGCCGCATCCGTTGCCGTATAAGTAACGGTGGTCATGCCGAGGTTGAAATTCGTGGCAACATTGCCGGAGCCATTGGTAGTGGTAGCGCCGGTGGCGGCCCAGTCAATGGAAACAATATCACAGTTTTCAGTAATCGAACCCGGGAAGGCAGGGGCCGTAATATTAGAAAGCGCACTGCTACAGGAGCCGGGCGCAGTAAAAAGAGCAAGATCAGCGGGGCACGAAGCAATGACAGGAGATTCGTTGTCGTCTACTTCAATCAAATATGCTACGCCATTCGAAACATTGTTGGAAGGATCTACTGCCGAAAAATTGACAGTGGTAATACCTGCGTTCAGCATAACGCCGTCGAGTGTTCCGACATGGGTGCCGGAAGTAGCGCCACTGAGCAAATAGGTAATGATTACATCACAGTTGTCGGCAATGGTCGCGTCGAATTCGGTACCCGTAGTCAGATACGTGCAAACGCCGCCATCTGCGGGGCGCATGTCGTCGAAAGGGTTGATCAGAATGGTCGGTGGAATATTGTCTACTACCGTGATGGCGAGGGTCCGCACGGTTGCGCCGGGGCCACCGCTGTTGCCCGGAGGCACACCATCGACCCTGACATACCAGGTTTGCGGAGACGTAGAAACGTCCGTACAATCGAAGGTAACCGGTGTGGCCGCCCAGGGACCGCCCGGGTTTTCAGAAAGGTAATAATCGCAGGCGGGGTTTTTTACAAAACCTTTATTGTTCAATACCGCGTCGTTCAAGTCTACTGTGCCGCCAGCACCGAGTGCCAGTATGATCTGGACCGTCGCATCAGGCGGGTATGATACGAAATCGGCGCATTGGCTGTAAAGGTTTTGGCTGACAAGCAGGGACAAACAGGTCATAGCTGTCAACGCCCAACGCCGAGGTGTTGTCGAGTTGTTCATGGTCAACAAGTTAGATGATGGGAAATGAAAATAGGTGGGAATGCTGAATAAAGGTAATCTTAGCCTCATCAAAGCTGAGTCGGTTTGGAATGAATAAATGTTGTTACAAATATTGGGTTCATCGCGTCCATTTGGTGGCACAAGGATAAATCAGGCACTAATCACGAGAAACCAATTTTGAAAGGCGGAAGATTAAAAATCTGCCTGGAGACAGACTGGGGGATTAAAAAACGGCCGCAAGTTTAGGTTAAAATTAGCGAACCGTCCTGATGTTTTTCTCCGCAACAGCCAGCATCTCATTTGTAAAATACTGTCTGTCAAACATTTACTCTGGCTTTTTGTCCGTTCCGGAAAAGAGCCGGCAGCAATGAAAATTTCTATTTCAATTCATTGTTGCAGTATATTTCAATAATCGTACCAATTTGAGGGTACCTATCAATTGCGGCATTTTTTAGATGTGATACTTTCATTTCGTCACATTTTATCGGGCGCTTTTTTTCTGCCGCGCTCGCTTGTAATTCTCTCCGCTCTATATTTGTGGCATGAGCAGAAAATTCCGCAGCAACACCAAAATCAGAAAAAAAGGCCTGCCACCCGGCACGCTGGTGTACACCGGCTACCGGACCGACAAGCCTTCTACCGTATTTACGGTACAGATTGTCGATGATCAATACCGCGAACAACCATATTACAGTCCCGACCAGCGCAAATCGAAAGGCCTGGTGTGGGTCGATATCAGAAGTCTGACGGAAACCGCTCTGATCTCCCGTATCGGCGACGACTTCCGTATGCACCCGCTTGCGCAGGAAGACGTACTGGATACGCAGCAACGCGCCAAAATGGAAGAATTCGACAATGGCCTCTTTGTCATACTTCCCAGCCTGAATTTTAAAAAGGAAACCAGGGAAATCGTCTCGGAACAGATTTCCATTTTTTTCGGCAAGGATTTTTTGCTCTCTTTTCAGGAGGATCCCGACGACGATTTCGCACCTGTTCGCCTGCGTGCACTGGAAGGCATCGGCCGGCTTCGCAAAAAAGGATCCGATTACCTGGCTTATGCGCTCATGGACACGATCATCGACGGCTATTACGAGGTGCTCGACGATATTCAGGAGCATCTGTTCGAACTCGAAGAAACCCTGCACCGGAACGGCGCCGAACCTGAAGTGAAAGCGGGTATATTCGATCTCAAACGCGCCGTCAACGAATTTCGCTTCAAAGTGCTCCCCCTGCGCGATGCCGCTACCCGGCTGTATCGTACCGAAAGCGACCTGGTCGAGGAATCCAACCGATTGTACATCCGCGACGTGGTGGACCATGTCGCACAAATTCTGGATGGAATTGATAATGAAGGAAATATGCTCTCCGGCCTCGAATCCTTATACCATGCCGAAGCCTCCAACCGGCTGAACAACGTGATGCGACTGCTTACGGTGATCAGCACGATTTTTATTCCGCTGTCGTTTGTCGCCGGTGTATACGGCATGAATTTCGACAATATGCCCGAACTCCACACCCGCTACGGATATTTCATGGTGCTGGGCGGTATGTTCGTGGCCATGGTGGGAATGCTGGCGTATTTCAGGAAAAAAAGGTGGATTTAATGATGAATGATGAGCGATGAATGATGAATTTTGGTGGTAACCCCCGGCTGTTGAAATGAAAACGCGAAGGGTTACCACCCAAAATTCATCATTCATCGCTCATCATTCATCATTAAAAAGACATCCCGGCTTCCAATTTCCAACCCCGTCCCGGCATCGGCCGGTACTGAAGCACCTGATACGGTGTATTCCAGGCGTTTTCCAGGCGAAAACCCAGGGTGAAGCGTACCTTTTTCTGGACAAAACGGTACTGACACAGGAAATTACCGGTTTGAAAACCCGGCAGTTTTTGTAAATTATCGGAAGTAATAAAACGCGGGCCGGTAAACTGGTGCAGGTAGGTAGCGGAAAAAGGGCCGCGCTCCGCCCGAAGACTTGTGCCGGCACTGTGGTAGGGTGTGTAGGCCAGTTGTTTGTCGAGTACTGCCTGTTCGCCGGCGTACACGGATACGTTTGTGGCTTTCACATATTGGTACCGGCCTGTCAGAGTGCCTTTCCATTGCCCTTTTTTCCAGTGCCATGCACCGCTGAAAGAAGCGCCGCGACTCCAGACTTTTTTCAGGTTGAATGGCCTGAAAATGCCGTCGGCGCCGGGCTGCCAGTCGATCCAGTTATCCATAAGTAATTGAAAGACAGTTACTTCTGCTGTAAAATTTGAGGGGCTGTATTTCCACCCCACATCGGTACTGTAACCTTTTTCGGGCCGCAGGTCTTTGCGTCCGTAGTTCAGCCAGAAGCGGTCGTTGAAGGTGGGCAGGTTGAAATTCCGGGACAGGTGAAAATGCAGGCGGCCCGGCCCGAGGCCGAATTGTCCGCCCAGCGACCAGGTAAAGGGCGCACCCTGTGTTTCCGCCCATTCCTGCCGCACGAGCAGCGAAAGACTTCCTGTTTTGAACGTGCGTTCGCCGGTGGCATACAAGGCTGCGCGATTTTGAGAATACCAGTAGGTGCTGTCCTTGTACCCATCGGCATTGGCCCATTGCCGTTGCAGGGTGGCGCCCGTTTTCAGCAAAAAACGTTTGGCTGGTTCGGTGGTAAAATCGCTGCTGAACAACGCCGTTCTTGCCCGGCTGGAATCGGTTTTCCCGTACAAATTAAAAAAGATGCCTTCATCGAGCCAGGCTGCCCGGGTTTGCAGGCGGCTTCGTGTGCCCGGTCGGTTTTCCCAGGAGATAAATGCGCGGGTATTGCGGTCGCGCTGCCAGGTTTTCTGCGGCGATTGCGTCATGGTGGGCGGGATTTCCCGAAATGCACGCTGGAACCAGAAGCCGGATGTGATAATGTTTTTTTTATTGACAGTCAATTGATTAAACTGTTCCAGGTCCAGTTTTTCGCCGTAGTTATTGGTTTGTTTTACCAGCGGTTTTCCCAGTTGTGTGAAATTCCGGTAGGGGAAATTGTTCTGCGCCTGTTGCCGGGTAGCCCGGAAGCAAGTGGCTGCCTGCTCGCCCGCATAACCTGCGGAGGCCGTGGTTTCCAGCCGTTCCCAACTGCCGGCGCCGATGGCTGCCGAACCGAAAAAACCCGCTTTTTGCTGAAACGGCTGCGAACGCAAGACCACACTTCCGCCCAGCGACCCGCTGCTTTGCGCGGCGCTTTGTCCGCCGTAGCGCAGGTCCAGCAGGTCGCCGGACCAGACCGGAATGAGTGACAGATCGATCACGCCGTTCATAGGGCTTTGCAGGGGCAGGCCGTTCCAGAAAACCGGGCTGCGTTTCGCACCTGCACCACGAATGGATAGGGTAGCCAGGGTGCCCGGTGCATTGGGCCGAATATCGGCTGTATTTTCCCAAAACAAGCGGTCCGACAGCAGCAAGGCGCCTGCAACGGGGAGCGAATCCGCCTTCCAGCCCGAATAACCATTGTTGTCGGCGCGTTGGCTGCGCACTTCCACTTCCTGTAGCAGAAAAAGGCTGTCCGATTGCGCTGGAAGGAAACTGGTAGCCAGGAAGAAAAAAAGCCCGGCAGGCCACAAGCCTCCGGGCAATAATTTTTTATATCTGGCAAATTTCCTCATAATCAGGCCTGTCATAAGGATTTTTGTGGATAAACTGGCTTCTGATAGCGCCCCGGTGCACCACAAAAACGCCCGGCATCTGGAATCCGTCGCCGAGTTCACTGGTCGGGTTGTTGCTGCCGTGGCCTTCCAGTACGACTGCCTGAAATCCGCGGATCCAGTTCATGAGGCCGAAGATCTGTTGCGGTGTGCCACGTGCCAGCCCGAAAGCGCGGTAGTATACTTTTTCCGGATCGGCAATGTGGTCGACCGGAAAAAGTTTATACTTTTTGAAGAATTTCTCGGCAGTTTCCTT
Organism: Bacteroidota bacterium; assembly: GCA_029561355.1. Classification (GTDB taxonomy): domain Bacteria; phylum Bacteroidota; class Bacteroidia; order Chitinophagales; family Saprospiraceae; genus M3007. The sequence goes on from JAKQJD010000458.1 coordinate 16,158, forward strand.
TTCGGGAGCCATGTGTACGAAAACCACCCGGAAACCGTTCGTTTCCAGGTTTTTACGACGCAGGGAAATGTCACTAATGGCTTCCCGGCAGAAAGAACAGCCGAAAAAACGCAAAAACACCAGCATAACGGGCTGCTTGTCAGACATTTCTGCCAATGACTCACCGCTGTTGACCGTCAGCATGCGCTCCCAGAATTCAGGATGTGCAATAGAGGGTTTTATTTCAGACATATTTCTTGCTTGTGTGTTCGGTTTTGAAAGTTAGTTGATTTCAGACGTAAGATTACATGATTTAAGATTTAAGAAGGAGGGCATCCCGTTAAAATCTTAAATCATGTAATCTTACGTCTCAAATCAAAACACTTTCATACCGTCCAGCAAATCGGACACCTCTTTCACAGCGGCAGCGGATTTGTGGAGCAGGTCGAGTTCGTCTTTTTTCAGGCGCAGTTTGATGATCTCCTGCACGCCTTTGCGACCGAGTTTTACGGGAGAACCTACGAATACGTCTTTCAGTTTGTACTGACCGTTCAGGCGTACGCAGCAGGGATACACGCGTTTTTCATCTTTTATGATCGCGATAGCCATTTGTGCAGCAGCAGCACCCGGTGCATACCAGGCGGAAGTGCCCATCAGGTTGACCAGTTCGCCGCCGCCGAATTTGGTGCGTTCGATGATCGCGTCCAGTTTTTCTTTTTTGATCAGTTCCGTCACCGGAATACCGCTCACGGTGGTGTAACGGGGCAGCGGCACCATGGTGTCACCGTGGCCACCCATCAGCATCGCCTGGATGTCTTTCGGCGAAACGTCGAGTTCTTCGGCCAGGAATGCGCGGTAGCGCGCCGTGTCGAGTACGCCGGCCATACCGAATACACGTTTGTCGGACAAGCCCGAGGCTTTCCAGCAAGCGTAGGTCATCACGTCGAGCGGATTGGAAACGACGATGATGATCGGGTTTTTGGTGAATTTCAGGAGATTCTGCGTAACAGATACCACGATTTTGGCGTTCGTGGAAATCAGATCGTCGCGGGTCATACCCGGTTTGCGCGGCACGCCGGCAGTGATGACCACGATATCGGAGTTGGCGGAAAGTGCGTAATCGCTGCCGCCGGTGAGGCGGGTTGAGTAGCCGTCGACGGGCGCCTGCTGCCAGGTGTCCAGGGCCTTGCCTTTGGCCAGATCTCCCTGAATATCAATCAATACGACTTCATTAAAAACGTCTGCATGTGCCAGTACGTTCGCACACGTAGCGCCTACGTTTCCGGCGCCTACAACAGTAATTTTGCTCATTGCGTTGATGCTGTTTTGTATTCGAAGTAAGAGCCGCAAAAGTAGGGAAAAATTCTCCGAAGGAAGTCGCATCGGGATCACACAAATGCATGTTTTTGGTCATTTTTTGCGGGTAGTAAGAGGAAATGCCAGTTCCTTACATTCGTACCGGTAAAGCGTTGTCATATATTTGC
>JAKQJD010000470.1 GCA_029561355.1 Bacteroidota bacterium
AGCGGCGACGCCAGTGCTGTGCCAGCCGCCTGCTGCGCGGAGATACGCAGTTCCGTTTTGCTGTCCCGGAAAATGAGTTCCACCTGTTCGTCGCGGATCGTCAGGTATTTGCGCGCGCCGGTGTAGGTGGCGAACTTGAACAGCCGCCCGTCGAGCCAGAAACCGCTGATATACCCGATAAAATGGCTGTGCAGCCAGGGAATATGCGCCACGGAGGCCAGCAATGATGCACGGTCGTGCGTATCGAAATGGTTGCTTTGCATCCACACGTAAGCACGCGGAAACGACGAACCCCAATCCTTCTCGATGTAGCCTTTGCCACCGCTGAAATCCACTTGTTTCCCGTCGATCGTAAGCGTTCCTTCCAGGGCATGGTGCAGGCTCACCACGCCGTGGTTGCATTCCATAAACGGCACGAATGAGTACCAGCCCATGATGCCCGGCGCACCCAGCATTTTAGGCCAGGGCTGGATATTTTGAAAATGGAGGCTACCGGAAATACCCGGCAGTTCGAGGTGCATATTTTCTGCGGAAAAATGGTTGTTCCCTACCGACACCTCGAATCGGTCTGCCGCCGGAACAAATTCCCCAGCCGTGTAGCGGTGATATGCCGAGCGGCATTCCGAACCGTACATTACCTGCACGAAAGAATGGGAATCACCCTTTTCCCCGATTGAAATTCCCGGAATGAACGCCATGGCGCAACGCTCGTCGCGGCTCACCACCTTGTAGTACCAGCCTTCGAAATAGCGGTGCGTACGGCCCCAGCCATGGTATTCGTTCGGGTGCCAGAGGGCCCGGAAACGGCGCAAGAGGTTTGACATTTCAGAGAGTGAGAGGGTGAGAGAAGTGAGAAGGTGAGGGAAGTGAGAGCATTGAATACGTAGGAAATACCACACCAACCTTACTATTGTGGTCTGGTCAAATCCTTGCATCCTCAAATCCTCACCTCAAACCACATTGCTTCTTGCCCGAAGCAGGTGGTCCGCAATGACCAGTGCCGCCATAGCCTCCACGATGGGTACGGCGCGGGGCACGACACAGGGGTCGTGGCGTCCTTTGCCACTCACGGTGACAGGCTCGCCGTCGGCATTGAAGGATTCCTGGTCGCGCATAATAGTTGCCACCGGTTTAAACGCCGTGCGGAAATAGATATCCATACCATTGGAAATACCGCCCTGGATCCCGCCGGAAAAGTTGGTTTGCGTGAGGCGGCTTCCTGTTTGCGGTTGCGGATTGAACTGGTCGTTGTGTTGCGAGCCCAGCATTTTTACCCCTTCGAAGCCCGAACCGTATTCGAAACCCTTGGCGGCATTGATACTAAGCATGGCTTTACCCAGATCGGCGTGTAGTTTGTCGAACACCGGCGCGCCGAGTCCGGGCGGGCAGCCGCGCACCACGGCCGATACGACGCCGCCAATGGTATCGCCCGCTTTGCGCACCTGTTTGATGAGGTCGATCATTTGTTCGGCGAGCGCGGGATCGGGGCAGCGCACGTCATTGGTTTCAGTTACGGAAAGATCAAGTTCTTGATAGATTTTATCCAGAGAAAGCGCGCCTACCTGGCTTACATAAGCCTGAATGTCAACACCTTGTGTTTTCAAAAACAATTTAGCGAGCGCTCCTGCCGCTACGCGGGCTGCCGTTTCGCGGGCGCTGCTGCGGCCGCCGCCCCGGAAATCGCGGTGGCCGAATTTGGTTTGCCAGGTATAATCGGCGTGGCTGGGCCGGAACGCCGTAGCGATATGGTCGTAGTCGCGGCTGCGCTGGTCTTCATTGGGAATGACGAAAGCGATGGGTGTTCCCGTGGTTTTGCCTTCAAATACGCCGCTCAACACCTGCACGGTATCACTTTCCTTGCGCTGGGTCACGATAGCGCTTTGTCCCGGTCGACGCCGGTCGAGGTCGTGTTGTATAAAATCGAGGTCGAAATCCAGTCCTGCCGGGCAGCCGTCGACAATGCAGCCGATGGCGGCGCCGTGCGATTCGCCGAAAGTCGTGACGCGGAAAAGGGTACCGAAAGTATTCATGGAGTGGTATTTTGTGTTTCGTTTCCGGGACTTGAGTTGCGCCGTTACTCCAGTATGAAATGTCCAGCATTCACACTGCCACTTTTTGAAGCGTTTAAAGTATCGGTCTGTGAAAGCAAAGGACGCATTTTTTTAAAAAAGACGATCCGTAGTTTTACCGGTGTCTTCAACTAAAAAACAAAATTAAACCACGGAGACACTACACAGGGGGTATACTTCAAAAAAGAAGAGTCATCACTGAATACCAGTGATGACCCGAAGGAAAGAGCCCGCTGCAACGCGGATTTCGCGGATTTTAGAGCGGATTTACGCGGATTGGATTCCGAAAAAAGCACAAACCGTTCGTTTTTCGGAATCCAATCCGCGTAAATCCGCCCTAAAATCCGCGAAATCCGCGTTTCTCATTGCTGCGGCACAAATTTCTTTTCATATGATTCCCACGGCACCTTTTTATGACTGTCCGTGCCGAAATAATTGATAATCGCCTCCATTTTATTCGCGTCCTGGTAGCCGGCGAGCGGTTGAATAAGCGTCATGTTTTCATCCAGAAAAACAACGGTCGGGAACGTCAGGCGGTTGTTGAGCCATTCGGCCGCCAGTTCGTGGTGACCGCGGCTACCGCTTTTTTTGAAGTGGTAGGTTTTATCCTTAAAAACGATGTCGTTCTGCTGCTCGGCATTGAATTTCACCGGATAGTAGTGGTCGTTCAGGTATTTGGCCACTGCGCCGCTCACGAAGGTGGTGGAATCCATGTGTTTGCACCAGCCACACCAGGTGGTGTAAACGTCGACAAAGATCTTGCGCTTTTCCGTTTTATTCTTTTCCATGGCTTCTTCCAGCGTCATCCAGTTGATCGTTACGCGCTCTACGGATTTAGCAGCCGTTTTTTTGCGATCAGCAGACAGCCGGGGCGCATTGCGGGCTTGGGTGGGATTGCTATATGCCGGACGGGTAGTATTGCTACGTGTATTCGTGGTGGTAGTGGTCGTTGCCGAACCCGGCCGGTAACTGCCTTTAGGGGTCAGTGTAGCATCGGAACTCCCGCTGCGCGAGCCTGCATTCGTTGGAGTGGTGGAGCGTTCGGTTGTTTTCTGCGTTTTTGCTTCGCGACTACCGGCCGGGGTCGAGCGGGTCGAGCGCGGTTCGGAAGGGGTCAGCGACGTTTTACCGGCGGATTGCGTGGCGCCGTTCCGCGGTGTCGTCTGGGCTGGCAGCATCGCTGCAGTAAAGGCGATTAAAATGGCGATCAGGTATCTATACATAACTTCTCTACAGTTCGGTGTCTGATTTTCTGTGAACAAAAGTACCATTCCTGTAACTGAAAAAGCAACGAACGTCACCTCTGGAGGGGACTATTTAAAAGAACTTTAACCCTAAGTGTTAGGGAAAAATGGCAAATGCATTGATTTAACGAATGAGCCGCTTGCCAAGCCGTTTCAGGGGACGGAAAAATGCGCACATAAAATCGTTCCGCAACAGGCCTTGCGATGAAAAAAAAATAAAAAATATTTTTGATGAATATAAATTCACTTATATTTGCAGCGCGAAACAAAAGAAATATGCCCAGACCGAGAGACGAAAACAAGGTTCTCCTGATCCATGCGGCTGCCCTGAAACTCGTCATTAAAACAGGGTTCAGCAGTTTGAAAATGGCCGACGTCGCCAAAGAGGCCGGTATTGCTACCGGCACTTTGTATATATATTACAAAAGCAGGGAAGATCTGATCAACGACTTGTATGTCGTGACCAAAAAAGAAATAGCCGAAGTGATGCTAAGTCCTGAAAATCAGGAGGATACGTTGTACGGCTCTTTTAAAAAAATGTGGCTGGCCTATTTCTTTTTCTGTTATAAAAACCCGGAAAAAATGCTGTTCACGGAGCAGTTTCTGTACAGCGGGCTCATCAGCGAAACAAACAAGGCGCTCACAGACAGTTTTTTTGAACCCCTGAATCAGTTTCTCGAGGCAGCCAAAAAGCAGTCCTTCATCAAAGACCTCGACGTCGAATTGCTGAAGGCCCACATGCACGGCGCCTTGCACGAAATAGTGAAACTACTCATCAAAAGCGGACAGCGCCCGGAAGCATTTCCCATCCATTCCATGTTCGAACTCACCTGGAATGGTGTAAGACTCTGATTTTTTTTCATCTATAAATGAATATTTATTCACCAAAATAAAATTGAAATGGCAAAAACAGTTTTGATCACAGGCGCCAGCAGCGGTATTGGAAAAGCGAGCGCCCGGTACTTTGCGGAAAAAGGCTGGAACGTAGCGGCCACCATGCGGTCGCCCGAAAAAGACACGGAAGTCGGGCAGAACCCCAATACGAAATTGTACAAACTGGACGTGACAGACGCGGCAAGTATCCAGGCAGCGCTGGATGCGGCTGCAAAAGACTTTGGTCGCATCGACGCCGTGGTAAACAATGCCGGTTTTGGCGTCGACGGCGTTTTCGAAGCCATGAGCGACGAGGTCATTCGCAACCAGTTCGACACCAATGTTTTCGGGTTGATGCGCGTAACACGGGCATTTGTCGCCTATTTCCGCGCTCAAGGCATTCCGGGACATATCGTGCAGGTGGCTTCGATGGGAGGACGGCTGGCATTTCCGCTCTACAGCATTTACCATGGCACGAAATGGGCGGTGGAAGGCTTTACAGAAGCCCTGCAATATGAAGTAGCGCCGTTCGGAATCCGTTTGAAACTCATTGAGCCGGGGGCTATCAAAACCGATTTTTACGGCAGGAGCCGGCATTTCGTAAAACCCGAAAACACGTCCGCTTACGATGCTTTTGTAGAAAAATGCGAAAAGGTTTCGATGGAAAGCGGCGCGAAAGGTGAAGACCCGGCAGTGGTGGCCGCCGCCATTTTTAAAGCCGCCAGCGACAATGGCAGCAAAATGCGTTACCCGGTGGGCAAACCGGCGCCGATGCTGTTGCGCTTGAGAAGTCTGTTGCCCGACCGGATCTGGTTTGGCATAGTACGTTCAAGTTATAAAATATGAGTCCGGCTCAGAGCATGTTTAGTTTTTCATGCCGGGGCGAAAAACTAAACATGCTCTCTTAGTGCCACTTCGGCAGCGCATTGTATTCGTAGGCGGTCATTTTATCGATCAGTTCCGTCACCGTCGGAGCGTCGAGGCAGAGTTGGCGGTTGTTGGCGCGCAGGAAGCCGTTTTCCACCATATTATCCATCATCTGGAGCAGCGGATCGTAGTAGCCACGCACGTTGAGCAGTCCGATGGGTTTGCGGTACTGGTGTAGTTGCGCCAGCGTGAGCGCCTCGAAATGCTCGTCCATGGAGCCGTAGCCGCCGGGCATCGTGATCACACCGTCGGTATCGCGGAGGAGCAACACGCGGCGTTCCGACATGCTTTCGACACGCACCATGTCGCTCACGCTGGGGTGACCCAGTTCAAGGCCGTCGAGTTGGTGGGTAATAATGCCGGTAATGCGGCCGTTGTGCGCCAGCATGGCATCGGCGAGTACGCCCATAAGGCCTACGCTGCCGCCGCCGAAGAGTACACGGATGCCGCATTCGGCCAGGGTTTTGCCGAGTTCGTATGCGGCTTCTTCAAACCAGGGAAAAGCGCCTTTGTTGGCGCCGCAGAAAACGGCGATGGAAGTCATAAACAGAAAGTGAGAGAGGTGAGAGAGTGAGAGATGTGAGAGATGTGAGAGTCTGAGAGATTTCGGGAGCCAATATCCGGCAAGCGGAGAAATTTTAGCATTTAATTTTAAGGCCGATGTGCGGAAACGTAAAAAGGGCTTAAAATTTGAGAAAACGGTGCACAGGCTTTCCATTTCCCTTAATTTTGCACATTCATAATCTTATCCAACCGATTCCCATGAAGATACACATTTTCTACTTCGCCCTGTTGATCGGGGCTGTTACTGCCTGCAACAAGGCAAACCCGGGGCCCATTTTGCCTACCGACGAACATTTTCGTGTACATATCGACAACGAATTCAACGAACTGCAAGGACGTTATGCCGTGTGGCTCAGCGACGAGGAAGGTACTGTACGCGCTTTCCGCTGGGCTGCGGGGAGCGATACTTCACAGATAGAAGTGCCCGACAGCAAGGCCGGTGAGGTGTTCGATTGCACTGTCGCACGGGTTTTCGGTTTTGAAACGCCCGGCTCCGGCGGCATACGCGACACGACCATCACCCTCACGACCTATACCGCGCTGGCCGACGGAGCAACGATTCACCTGCGCAGCCTCGCTTATAAGCGCACGACGGATCTCGGTTTCACGCTCAACAACGTAACCTCTTTAGATTCCATCATTGTGGCGGACGGTTTGACGTTCATAAAACCACACGTTACCAATAGTTACAACGGACTGTATCAGGTGGAACACACCGGCCGGATCTGGTTCAGGGTGCTGGCCAACGGCGATCCGCACTGGAGGTACCTGTATTTCGACAATATTCTGGGAAACTCCCTGAACCTGGGCAACCTGGACCTGAACCTGATGACCCTCAGTTTCGTACAACCTTCCAATATCGCGCTGCCTTTTACCGGTGCATGGAAATACAAGGTCGACGGTGTGGTCGATACGGCAACATTACAGTTTTTACCCCTGGGCGACCTGCGCCGGGCGCCGGGTGGTGCGGAGCAAATAATCAGTTCGCTCGATGTATTCGAACCGGTTGCCAATGCCGATTTTATGCCGGAACCCAAGCCGTATAACAGTTTCCGTGTGCAGGCCAATGCCACCAGCGCCCTGAACGGATACACCTATTATTCGGACGATTTTTACACCAAACTACCGGATCAACTCAGCGCACCTACCTTCGACCTGGAGCCTACTTTCCTTTCGGATAACCGTTCCGTTGCCGTTCGTTGCGTCGGCGATTTTGACCTGCTGTCTTTTACCCGGAATTACAACAGTCCTGAATTGAATATCTCCTGGGAAGTGCTGGCCAAACCAGCCAACGGCGTTATCATTTCCAACCGCCTGCCCGACGTACCGAAAGAACTTTCGCTGGCTTACGTGCCACTGGGCGTATACCAGTTCAGCAATCTGGTGCTGACGCGTGCTGAAAACTATAGCCGCCTCGATGGTTACAATGCTGTGGTGAAGCAGCGCCTGCAAAATACAGACCCGCTCTGGCAGGCAAAAGGCGGATATACGGGCCGGGAGGAACTTTATTAAATAAAGGCAGGTTTTCGGGCTTATGACGAAAAATAACGATTGGAATACCTACTTCGAAGCCAACCGCGACGGATGGAATCTCCGCACGGAAGTGCATAAAAGCAGCGCTTTTTATAATGTAGAAGCCTGGAAAAATGGCGCAGAAAGCCTGAACTCCATAGAATTGGGAGAAATAGGTGATGTCGATGGAAAATCCCTGCTGCACCTTCAGTGCCATTTTGGGCAGGATACCATGTCGTGGGCAAGGAAGGGCGCTACGGTTACGGGCTGCGACTTGTCGGACAAAGCCGTCGGATACGCGCGCGAACTGGCTGCCGAATTGAATATACCTGCGCAATTCGTTTGCTGCAATCTGTACGACCTGCCCGAGCACCTCGAAGGCCAGTTCGATGTTGTGTTTACTTCCTACGGTACCATCGGCTGGCTGCCCGATCTGGATCGTTGGGCCGCAGTAATTGCGCATTTCCTGAAACCGGGCGGCTTTTTCTATATCGCTGATTTCCATCCTGTTCTGTGGATGCTGGACGACCGCATGGAATATCTGAAGTATCCCTACCATGGCGGCGAGGTGATACTCACGGAACAGGTGGGCACCTATGCGGAGCGTTATTCGGAAATTCAGTACACGGAATACGGCTGGAACCACAGCCTTTCGGAAATCATCAACAGCCTCATCCGGCACGGACTGCGCATCGAGTTTTTGAACGAGTTCCCCTACTCGCCGTACGACTGTTTTGACAAAACGGTAAAGGGAGAAGATGGAAATTACCGGATACAGGGACTGGAGAATATTATCCCGATGGTGTATTCGATTAAAGCAACGAAAGGTTTATAATTTGGTGGTTTATGAGTTTATGGTTTATAGGTTTATGGGCCACTCGAAAAGGGACGAAATGCTCCTTCATCGAGTGGCCCATAAACCTATAAACCATAAACCTATAAACCCAATCCCACAACTCATCACTTGCCCGTCATTCTTCGCCAAAAGGCTATTACCATACCAAAAAGCATACTAATAGAACCAATCCATACCAGATTGATGCCCGGGAAAATAATGGCTTCGAGCACGATATAATCTGACCGGGGGGCGTTTTCAGCAATTTCTACAGGTATTTTGCGGTCATTTTCGTCCATTTTGGCCACACCGATGGTCAGTAGTCCGGCTTTCGGGTCGATGTTGTCAAAACGGAAATGCAGGCCGAATTCGGACACATCGTCTTTCAGGCTGAACGGCCGGTTGTCGCGTATGAGATATACCGGAGCGGCGGTTGCAATGCGGCCGTCGGGAGCAGTAATTTCGAGTCCCGCGCCGACGGCGATATCGTTGGGTTCCGCTACGTACGAAGGGTGTTTGACCTCTTTTTCCGCACCGGTGAACCGGATTTTGTAGCCCTGATATTCAAACATGGCCCCGTCTTTCACATTAAAACTTGTGAATTTCAACGCTTCTTCCGACTGAAAGATTTTGGCCATGGATTCTTCCGTGAGCCGTATTTTCATTTGCAACTGACCGACGGTTGCCGGCAGCGTAAAGCCGCCCTGTCCGACACGCAGGTACAACATCGGATTGGCAGCATAGGAATTGGTATCTTCCAAAGAACGGGCGTGCAATTTCAGGCCGAAAGCCAGGTCGCCTTTTTCAGGTTTATATTCCGGGTGCTCGGGTGTTTTGGTGACGCCGTCGACGATCACGAAATGTTTTTTGGTAAAAATCGTATCGCCGATAATGGCTTCGTA
>JAKQJD010000477.1 GCA_029561355.1 Bacteroidota bacterium
ACAAATACGACCTGCTGAACCGGTTCAAATCCAAAGACAAACTGCCGCAGATCGCCGTGTCGGTGGATATGCTGGATACGGGCATCGACATTCCGGAAGTCACCAATCTGCTGTTTTACAAACCCGTGCGCAGCAGCGCCAAATACTGGCAGATGATCGGGCGCGGCACGCGGCTGTGCAAGGATTTGTTCGGACCGGACGACCACAAAACGGCGTTCGTCATCTTCGATTTTTGTGAAAATTTCGAGTTTTTCGGGCAGCACCCGACGGGTTTTGCCGGCAGTACGGGCAAATCGCTTAGTCAGCGCCTGTTCGAGGTGCGGTTGCGTCTGGCGCAGGTATTGCGGCAGGAAACGGAGCCGGAATTACTCGAATACGCACAGCAATTGGTCGATATTCTGGTAGCGCAAACGCAGGCGCTGAATCCGGACAGTTTTATTGTGCGACAGCATCTGCGCACCGTGGAAAAATATTGCGACCCGCATGCCTGGAACGCGCTGAACGACGACGATATCCGCGCGTTATTCAGTGACGTGGCGCCGCTCGTAAATGAAACCGATCAGGACGAAATGGCGAAACGATTCGATGCCATGATGCTCGACCTGCAATTGTTTTCGCACCTCGGCGACCGGCGGCAGACGGGTTTAATCCGGCAGGTGGTAGGCATTGCCGGCCAACTGACCAAAAAAGGTTCCATCCCTGCCGTGGCGCAAAAGATGGACACCCTGCGCAGGGTGCACGCCAACGAGTGGTCGGCCGATGCGGGTGTGCTCGGCATCGAGCGCATCCGGGAGGACCTGCGCGAATTGTTGCGGTTTCTGGAACGCGACAAACAACCACTGGTGTACACCTCTTACGAAGACGCATTCGAAGCCGATGCCCGCGAGCATACGCTGGTGTACAACGTGAACAACCTGGACGCGTACCGGCGCAAGGTGCAGCAGTACATCCTCGAACACGAGCAGCACCTGGTGATCCACAAACTGAAAACGAACGTTCCCATCACCCGCGCCGAACTGACGGAACTGGAGCGGATGCTGTTCGATCAGGGTGCGCTGGGCACCAGAGCAGAATTTGCAAAAGCCTATGGCGAACAGCCGCTGGGCAAATTCATCCGAAGTATTCTCGGCCTCGATGCCAACGCCGCCAAAATGGCTTTCTCCACGCTCCTGCAATCGGGCCATTTCAACAGCCGGCAGATCCGTTTCATCGACACCATTATCAATTTTTTTATTGCAAAAGGGATTGTGGAGCCCGCCCGGCTGTTCGAATCTCCATTTACCGACCTGGATTCGGGAGGAATGCTGGGGGTATTCGATGAAGCGACTTCGGGGAAGATTATTGCTTTGGTGGAGGAGGTGAATGGGAATGCGGAGGTGGCGTGAGGGTGCCACAGATTTTATTCTAACACGGATTTTTTTTACTCTACCACAGATTGCACAGATTTTATTCTACCACAGATTACACAGATTCACACAGATTAGGCACAGATTTTTTTGAAAAGTGTAAAATAAAAAAATCTGTGCCTAATCTGTGTGAATCTGTGTAATCTGTGGTAGAATAAAATCTGTGCCTAATCTGTGTAATCTGTGGTAGAAAACCCCTTACATAGCAATCCTTTTTATCCCGTTTTTCATATCCCGCACATTGAAATTGAGCAATAATCCCAGTTTCAATTTTGTCAGTTTCAAGTAGGTCATTAACTGCGCTTCATGTATAGGTGCAATAGCCTCTACGGATTTGAGTTCAAGAATGATACGTTTTTCCACCATCATATCGATCTTGTAAGCGGCGTCCAGTTGCACATCATGATAGTCTAGCGGCAGCACTTTTTGCCGTTCCACTTTCAGCCCATTTCGAAGCAATTCATATTCCATGCACACTTCGTAGGCAGACTCTAAAAGGCCGGGACCTAATTCACTGTGGACTTTGTAAGCGGCACCAATGATCTGGTAACTGATTTCGTTGAGCGCATTCAGATTTGTATTCATAATTAGCGTATTTTGTTATGGATTAATTTCGCCACAAAATATATAAGTTCACACAAAACATTCATTCGTATGGCAAATAAAAATCTGTGCCCAATCTGTGCGAATCCGTGCAATCTGTGGTAGAAAAATAATCTGTGCCCAATCTGTGCGAATCCGTGTAATCTGTGGTAGAAAAATAATCTGTGCCCTCCCCTCAAAAATAAACCCGGTACATCAAATTCGGAAAAAAGCCGAATTGCTGCATGTATCCGATTTTTCCGGGTTCCGTTTCGTCATAAAATTCCGTGATTTTGCCTTTGTGGTTAGAGACGTTATCTAAATTCAAAAAGAGCTCGTGGGTACTGTGCTTTTTATTCCATTTATAACTCATGGAAATCTGGATTTGGTAGGGGTTGTCAAGTCCCGTTTCATAGGCTTTGGAATAATCCCAAATTTGATTTTTTTCAGGGTTGACAGCCAGGTTTCCGTTGCTGTCCCGGAGCAGTGGGATAATTTTTCGGGCGCCCGTGACGTATGCTTTTGCATTCAATCCGAGGGTTTGGTTGTTCTTTTTTCCGAGCGCGGGAAACTCTTTTCCGCACAGGAAATTGATTAAGAAATCGCTCGCGTAAGGCGTATTTCGCTCTTTTCCGTCGAGTGGCGTGTATTTTGAACGAAAAACCGAAGCGTTCACCAGAAAATAATAATTACGGCTGAAAAACTTTTCCAGGGTAATTTCCAGGCCGTAGTTCCTGCCTTTCCCGGCGTTCACCAATTCCACATATCGGAAATCCAAACCTTCTACGATGGTCGAAAAATAACTGGTATCCAGGTTTTCAACCGGCAGATCGAAGAGGTTTTGGTAATAGAGTTCGGCTTTTACCCGAAAATTACGACCCACGCGCTGTTCAAAACCAAGTACAACATGATCCGCTTTCAGCAAC
>JAKQJD010000497.1 GCA_029561355.1 Bacteroidota bacterium
ATTACCGGCGATCAGGATACTGTCGATTTGCGCGGGCATCGATTCCTGCGCCAGCGTGATACGATTATAGCCGCTCCGGTCCCAGTGGTTGGTGCCGCCGGAAGTCAGAAAGCCAAGGGTATGGTTTTTTGCCAGGAAGTAATCCGCGCCGACCCGGTAATTGTAACCCATGAAGGCGTTGCGGTTATTGTTGATCTCGTCCTGCACAATGCCGTTCAGGAAACTGTAAAAACGCATGTCGTCGAACCAGATACCTTCGTTAGCGCCGGCGGTACCAAAAATATTGAAGCGTTTGTTGCGGTAATTTCCGTTTCCGCTGAGGTTTTCGCGGTGGTATCTGCCCTGGCTGAAGGTGCCGTTGATGGAGCCGTTGGCGCCAAGATTTTTGTCTTTTTTTAGCCGAATGTCGATGATACCCGCATTTCCTTCTGCTTCGTATTTGGCGCCGGGATTGGAAATGATATCGAAGCGGTCGATCTGGTCGGCGGGCAGGCTTTGCAGGTAGTTGGTCAGGTCCTGACCGCTGAGCGGCAGGCGTTTGCCGTCGACGTAGAGCAGCACGCCGGCGCGGCCGAGCACGCTCAGGTTGTCGTTGTTATCGACCGTTACACTCGGCGCTTTTCGGAGCAGCGACAGGGCATCGGTGCCTGCGCTGTTGATCGTACCGGTCACGTTGAATATCAGGCGGTCGGGTTTTACTTCTATAAGTGGCCGGGCGGCGCTGACGATTGTTTCCGTCAAACTGATGGTAGAGCCAACAAAGGAAATCGCACCCAGATCCAGTTGCCGGCCTTCGGAAACGGCGATGTCATTTTTCCGCAGATCCTGCATGCCGAGATAAGTGGCTTTTAAAAAATAATGGCCGGCGCGCAGCCCGCCGATGTCAAAAACGCCGGTTTCATTGCTCAATACGGCTTTGGCAAGCGTGCTGTCTGCGGCATTGAACAAGGCAACCTGGGCAAAAGAAACGGCCTCCCCTTCAGGGCTTTTCAAAAATCCTTTTACGGCGGCAGTTTGCGCGTGCATGGTGTGCAGGCACCCGATGAGCAGGAGGGTATTCAATAACTTCATGTGGATGGTATGGAATGTTATAAAAGCGGCCAAAGGTCAGTCGGGGCACGACAAGCGCGCCGCTTTTTTAGACCAAACAACAATTAGTTTATCATTATAACATAAAAAGTTTGTTTAACAGCATAGCCTTGAGGCTTGGTTAATTAATAGTGTGTGTAATATTGCCTGACAAGAGGGGCGATAAAAAGGTAGCAACACCTTCGGCGGTGATCGTCATGACTATGGAAACCCTGCTACCTGTCGCGATTGGAACGGGCAAACAGGCCGGGCGCAGAACGCTAAGCACCCATGATGTAAATCCAGACTTTTCTCCTTTATGAAGATCGTACCTTATCTGTTGATACTGATTGCTCCACTTTCCGGGTGTGTTTTTTCAAAAGACGCTTTACCTAGCAGGGCATTTCATAGCGCAGTTATTCCTAAAAAAGAAACGGGGTACATCCCGCTTTCCGCTCCTGTATTTCACCCCAAAAAGTCGGAACTAAGACAGGTAGAAACCGTGTTGGAAAAAGTGTATCGGGAAAAAATACTGACATGGACCCATACGCCTGCTCTGCTCCGGAATTATTATCGTCAGTATTTCGGATACCTCGACGAAAATGGCGACCGTATCGTTTTTGTCCAGTGTTTTGCCATTGATATGAGAGGCGATGATTTTTGGAGAACATTTTTTATGCGCATTGACGATGGCTGCGATGTTGTGTTCCGGGTAAAGATCAACCTGAAAACCAATACCTACTCAGATTTTGATATGAACTCCTGCGGTTGAAGTCGGGGTATCACAGGAAACCACCCGTCCATTAATTTCATCACATACACCAGCGCCACCGCTGCAAAAAAATGCTTGAGCGTGTGGCCGCTCCAGAAACCGGTCAGGCCGAAAATTTGATGGTCGAAGTGTTCACACACTT
>JAKQJD010000536.1 GCA_029561355.1 Bacteroidota bacterium
ATATTGGCAAATGTGATGGCAATGGTATCCGCCGTTGCATTTTCAGGAATTACGTTTTCCGCAGCGCCGAATGAAGCGCTCACGTCGATTGCTCCGCCGAAACTGTTGCCTTCCAGGAATACGCCGGTATCGAATACGCCGTCGCCGACATCGGCAATAGCAATCGTCATTTCATACGTTTCGCAGGGTATTACGGCTGCTTCCGCCACAAAAACGTCCGTAAATCCGTCATAAACCGGTTGCAGGTTGCTGTTATTGTTGTCGTGATAATATTGTACGTTAAAAGGGGGACAATCCTGGCTACTGACGTTGGCAGGGTGAAGATTGTTGATGGCAACGGGCAAATTTGTACCTGGAATCAATGCGATATTGAAATCGGCATATGATCCTGCGCCGCCCGGTTGAGGGCCGGACAGGAAAAAACCGAATATGTCATTGAATGAGGTGCATGCGTATTCCGGGTATTCCTCCGAAGCGAACACGTATCGAAAACGAATGGAATCGCTGCTGGGTCGGAAAGTGATTTTATAATAAACAACATCGTACAACGGGTACGTGGAAATATTCTGCAAGGCAGGTAAAAGTGCCGTACTTGAATTATCTGTGCTGGCAAATTCGACACCTGTTTCTTCGCCCCCGAGGTCAAGTGAGCTCGTCGTGGCCGCACTGCCCGATGTGAGCAACAGTCCGCGATTGATCCCTACGGCAGAGGCTCCGTCGGAGAAAAAACCGACGGCATTCGAATCGCCGGCGAATTGAACACTCAGGACGTCGATACCGGCGCCGGTAAAGAAATTGTCGATAAGGGTGTTGGGATCGTAGGGCGGCTGACTGGCCGGCGTGACGGTCAAATTGTTCTGACCAAAACAAAGAAGGCTAAAAAAACTGAATAGAGAAAGTAAAAACAGGCGCATAGGTGTATTTTTTTGTCAAATGTAATTCTTAGTCTTCAATATCCAGCATCCAGAGGTCGCCTTTTTCACGGTCGCGGGTATATCGGGCGAAGTAGATACGCCTGCCATTCGGGGCTACGTGGCCGAAGCCTGCATGCGTGAATATGTTGTTGATTTTTTTGCCCAAATTGAGCGGCCTCGTCCAGTCCATGATCCAGTTTTTGCCCGAAAGGTTCGAAACGAATACGTCCGATTTGCCGAGTCCGGGGTATTCCGTACTGGTGAAATACAGTTGCCGTCCATCAGCCGACAAATACGGATTGCCTTCATGACCGTCCGTATTAATATCGGAACCCAGCGCCTGCGGGTCGCTCCAGCGGCCTGACGCATCGCGGGTGGAAATAAAAAGATCCATATCGGGTGCATTCAGCACGCCACCTGCCGTGTAGGCGCCTTCCAGGATCATGGTATCGCCGTAGGCCGACAATACGCCTTTGCCGATCAGGCCCAGGCCGGAAAGCGGTACAGGTGCAGGTTTTTTCCAGGCGCCTTTGACCAGTTGAGTGAAATGTAAAACACCGTTCGACTGCAACAACATCGTTTTCCCGTCGGCCGTGAGCGAGAGCGGAATCTGATCGCCCGGCCCGGAAAGTGTTTCCACCACAACAGGGGCTTCCCAGCCCAACGCGGTTTTCCGGCTGAAAAAGATATCTGTACCAGACAGATTGTCGCGCCTGCCGGAAGCGGCAAAAAACAGAACAGCCTGCGCGGAATCGAGTACGGGACTAAATTCGTCGCCTTCTTCGGTGTTGACAGCGCCGAGAAAGGTTTCTTTTACAGGAGGATCCGTTTTTTCCCAGACCGGCAGCAATCCGTCGATGTACGGTTTAACCCGTTTCTGGAAATCGAAATTGGAATTACAATTCGCCGGCAAGGAATCCGGAAAATACGGGCGGGCGGCTGCCAGGAGTTGAACGCCGCTATCGAACAATTCTTCTTCCGCAAAAAACTGCAGGGTTTCTTCCAGGAGCCGGAATGCGGAATACCGGGGCGCGTAGGCTGCAATGTATTG
>JAKQJD010000566.1 GCA_029561355.1 Bacteroidota bacterium
GTGAAGGCCAGATCGACGTTTCCCTCCGCGATCATTTGTTTAATTGCAGGCAGGATCTGAGATGAGTTCATAAAAAGGCTTAGGTGAATGCGGTGTTTCGATTACAATTTGCAGATTTTTCCCCTCCGGCTTTGGGAATGATTCAAGTCATCCGATGACTCAAAGTCATCGGATGACTTGAATCATTCCCAAAGCCGGAGGGGCGTTTGTATATTACTAACGCAGAAAGATTCAAAAGAATTTGCTAATGCGTAGTTAGGGTTCATTTAAAGTGTTTGGGGTTTCGTGTTTGGTGTTTGGGGCACATTGCCCTTGGCTTATTGTCTAACTTAGCCGAGGGCAATGCACCCCAAACACCAAACACCAAAAACGAAACACCCTCATCACAGCAGGGGCTTGAGTACTTTCCAAACGTTTTCCGCCACAATTTTCTGGCCTTCCACATTCGGGTGAATGCCGTCTTCGAGGTTCAGGGAAGCGATACCGCCCACGTTTTCCAGCAAAAACGGCACCAAAGCCGTTCCGTTGCGTTGTGCGAGTTCAGGATACATCTTCCGGAACCCGTTGGTGTATGCGGGACCGAGATTGGGTGGCGCCTGCATACCGGCCAGCACGATTTTGCAATTGGGGTATCGGGCTTTTACCTTGTCGATGATGGTTTGCAGGTTTTCGCGCGAGGCTTTGACGGGCAGTCCGCGCAGGGCGTCGTTGCCGCCGAGTTCCAGTACGAAAATATCGACCGGTTGCTTGAGTACCCAGTCGACGCGGTTTTTGCCGTCGGCGGTGGTTTCACCGCTCAGTCCGGAATTGACGCAGCGGTAGGGCAGGCCGAGCGCATCGATTTTTTGCTGGATGAGGTTGGTAAAGCCCTGTTCGGGAGAAAGGTTGTAGGCTGCCGTCAGGCTGTTACCAAAAAATATGATGTTGCGGCGTACTGCGGGTGCGGAAGCGGCGGGTTGGGCACTTTTAGAACTGCCGGTCGTTTGGGGAGCGCTGCTTTCGCTGTTACAGGCGGTGAAACTGATGAAAGCGGCAAAAAGCCATACAATTTTGTTCATTTTAACGCAGATGGATATGGGTATGAATGGTAAATGAGCATTTTCTCAGGGTGCGAAACAATTCAGCGGCGAACTTGGTTGTGAGGGGTGGTTGAACGCGATCAAAGGAGTAAAAAAATTCGGCGTAAGATTTCCGTTTATCCTCAGCATGAAATCTCAACATGCTCTAAAAACCCTTTGTGTCCTGTTCAAACTTTTTGTATTTTTACACCTCGCTATGAACTTTAAGATCTCTTCCCACTACCAACCCACAGGCGACCAGCCGCAGGCCATTGAGCAACTCGTTCACGGTATCAAAAACGGTGACCGCGCACAACTGCTGCTCGGCGTGACCGGTTCCGGCAAAACGTTCACGATGGCGAATGTGATTGCCGAACTCAACCGCCCGACACTGGTGCTGACGCACAACAAAACACTGACGGCACAATTGTACGGCGAGTTTCAGACCTTTTTCCCGGATAATGCTGTGGAATATTTCGTATCGTACTACGATTATTACCAGCCGGAGGCGTATATTTCCGTAACGGACACCTACATTGAAAAAGACCTGAATATCAATGAGTTGGTAGACAAATTGCGCCTCAAGGCCACGTCGACCCTCCTGTCAGGCCGCCGCGACATCATTATCGTGGCGTCCGTTTCCTGTATATACGGTATGGGTAACCCCGAAGATTACACGGCTGGTATCATCCGCCTGCAAAAGGGCATGAAAATGTCGAAAACGAATTTTCTGTACAGCCTGGTAGACAGCCTGTACTCCCGCACTGAAACGGATTTTTCACGCGGCACTTTCCGGGTGCGCGGAGATTCGGTCGACATCAACCTGCCGTATGCCGACTGGGGTTATCGCGTCATTTTCTGGGGCGACGAGGTGGAAAGTATCGAAAGTCTGGAGATTACTTCCGGCAAACGTGTGGAAGCGCTCGATATGGCCGCTATTTTCCCTGCCAACCTGTACGTGGCGCCGAAAGACCGCATTCACTCGATCATAAACGAGATTCAGGATGAAATGACGGCGCAGGAAAAGTTCTTCATCCGCGAGGGACGCTCTTCCGAAGCCCGGCGTATCCGGGAGCGTGTGTCGTTCGACCTGGAAATGATCCGGGAGCTGGGCTATTGCAGCGGTATCGAGAACTACTCGCGTTTTTTCGACCGCCGCGAACCGGGCACACGCCCGTTCTGCCTGCTGGATTATTTCCCCGACGATTACCTGATGATCATTGATGAAAGCCACGTGACC
>JAKQJD010000575.1 GCA_029561355.1 Bacteroidota bacterium
TCGGTATCGAAACCAATCCAGGGGGCGTCGGCAATAGATTGCATGACGCGGTCGAAGTCTGTTTGTTTTTCGAGGAAGTGTACACTGTAATTCATGCGGTAAAAGTAAGAAGTTGTTCGGGATTTTAATTTGGGATAAAAATCAGGGATTTGTCGGGTGGGATGGGAACGCGGATTTTGCAGATATTGCGCGTCCCCATCTATCTTAAACATCCAAACATCACCATCCATGATCATTAATCTTCTATCCGATACCGTCACCAAACCGACCCCCGACATGCAAAAAGCCATGTGGGCGGCAGAAGTAGGCGACGACGTGTTTCGCGAAGACCCCACCGTGAATGCCCTGGAGGCCAAATGCGCCGCCCTGTTCGGACATGAAGCGGCACTTTTTTGTCCCAGCGGCACCATGACCAACCAAATCGCCCTGAAGGTGCACACCCGCCCACTCGATGAGGTTATCTGCGATGAAATGAGTCATATTTACCAGTACGAAGTGGGCGGATATGCTTTTCACTCGGGCATCGGCGTCAACCTGCTGAGGGGGGAAAACGGCATCCTCGACGGTCCGATGGTAGAAGCGGCCATCAAGCCGCGCCAGGACTGGCTGCCGAAAAGCAGTCTGGTCGTGATCGAAAACACCTGCAACAAAGGCGGCGGCGGTATTTATCCGATGGAAAATATCAGGGCAATCCGGCAGGTGTGTAAAAAACACGGCATGGCGCTGCACCTCGACGGCGCACGTATTTTTAATGCTATGGTGGAAACAGGCGATTCACCCAAAGATATCGGCGCCGAAGTAGACAGTATTTCAATTTGTCTGTCGAAAGGCCTGGGCGCGCCGGTTGGCTCGGTACTTGTTGGAAATCAGGCGTTTATCGCCGAAGCGCGCCGCGTGCGCAAAGCCATGGGCGGCGGTATGCGGCAGGCGGGTTACCTGGCCGCTGCGGGTATCTACGCCCTCGACCACCATGTGGAACGCCTGCGCGACGACCACGCACATGCCCGCCAACTGGCAACGGCATTATCGGAACTGAACTGGGTGGAAAATATCCGGCCGGTGCAAACGAACATCGTCATTTTCGACCTGAAAGCGCCCCTCACGGCGGCGGAAATACTGCAACAATTGTTACAAAAAGGTGTAAAAGCAAGCGCCTTCGGGCCAAGAACCATCCGTTTTGTGACGCATTTGGATGTGGGGGCGGAGATGGTGGGGAGGGCTGTGGAGGCGTTAAGAGATGTGAGAGGGTGAGAGATGTGAGAGGGTGAGAGCCGACTTCGATTTCGCCGCTTCGCCCTACAATCGGAAGAACGAGCGAAGCGGCGAAATCTAAGTCGGCTCTCACCCTCTCACTCTCTCACATCTCTCACTTTTCTCACTTCTCTAAGTTGGGTTGCGGCGTATAGCGCAAATACGGTTTCACCACATTCACCCCTTTCGGGAATTTTTTGATCGCGTCTTCCGTCGAAACGGCCGGAACCACGATCACGTCTTCGCCATGCTGCCAGTCGGCCGGGGTAGCGACGCTGTATTGGGCAGTGAGTTGCAGCGATTCGAGTACGCGCAGCACTTCATTGAAGTTGCGGCCCGTGGAAGCAGGGTAAGTGATAATCAGTTTGACCTTTTTATCAGGCCCGATGATAAACAGCGAGCGTACGGTCGTTTTTTCCGAAGCATTCGGGTGGATCATATCGTACAGTGTAGCCACCACACGGTCGGGGTCGGCGATGATCGGGAAGCCTACGGTAACGTTCTGGGTCTCGTTGATATCTTTCACCCAGCCATAGTGGCTGTCGAGCGGATCGACGCTGACGGCGATCACTTTCGTGTTGCGTTTCGCAAATTCTTCCTGTAAAACGGCGGTTTTGCCCAGTTCGGTGGTACAAACAGGCGTGTAGTCAGCGGGGTGAGAAAACAGGATTCCCCAGCTGTCGCCAAGAAATTCATAAAAATCTACCTCGCCGGCAGTGGTTTGCACCTGGAAATTAGGGGCGATGTCTCCTAAACGTAAGCTCATGGTGTGGAATATTTTTGTTTGGACAATTGAGATGGCATATTCAACAAAGCAGACCATGAAAGGATGGCTTCGGCGCCACATTTGTTTGAATGCGCGGCAAAGTTATGAACTCTCTACAAAATTAATAGACTTTTCTTTTAGATAAAATTCTGTCTTATCTTTGTATCGCTAATTCGTGAAGATCTATTGCCATGTTATCGAAAAAAACCCAATATGCACTGCGGGCCCTGAGTTTTCTGGCGGCCCGCCACGACCAGGGGCCGGTGCTGATTACAGAGATTGCCGAGCAAAAAAAGATACCCGTCAAATTCCTCGAGAACATCCTGCTGGAATTAAAAAACGCCGATATTCTGGACAGTAAGAAGGGCAGGGGAGGGGGCTATTTCCTGAAAGAAGCGCCGCATAAAACCAGTCTGGCCAGGGTAATGCGCATCGTGGAAGGCCCCATTGCACTACTGCCCTGTGTGAGCCTCTATTTTTATCAGAAGTGCGCCGACTGCACCGAAGACGTTTGTCCGATCAACGGCGTGTTTATACAGGTGCGGGATGCTACTTTAAAGGTACTGGAATCCAAAACGCTGGAGGATATTCAGGAAATGACCCTTGAAGCGATAGACTTTTCGATTTAAGGGCTAGTTCGTTCGGAATAAACATGAGACATCCCGAATTTTTGTAATGATGCTGTTGGCCAAGGTTTTCACTTCATCAAGGGTAATGTGAGCCGCCTGGGCCGTCGTTGTGCGTCCCCGCCAACGACAAATGAGCACCCAAGCCAGGCAAATTAATCCTTATATTCTGCCTGAAATTCAACATAACTTGCTGTTGGCGGGGACGCGCAACAGCGGCCCAGGCACTTGTGCTTCGATTTTGCAGGGGAGTAAAAATTCGGGATGTCTCACGTTTGTTCCAGCCATATTGTTTGTCATCAAATTTTTTTTTAAAAAATATCCTACTAAACTTGTAGACTATTTAAAACCCTTTTACCTTTGGCCATCATATTAAAAACGATATCTCTTCAAAAATGAATTCGTCCACCATCTGTTGTTGCTGTAATAACTGCTTTACCGAAGCGGCAAACACGCCGGGTGGTCGATGTCGTCACGATATTTAGAACCAACGGAAAAACTGTTTCAAGCCCTTCGGACGTACTCGCCGAAGGGCTTTTTTTATTCACGCCAACGCACTCTACACCATGTCTATAACTCACCTGAACAATAGAACCTCCAACAGCACGCGTATTTCCGTTGATGAAAACACGGTGGAAGCCTTGCGCCTCATTGCGGGACAGTTTCCCGGCCGCGCTGTTTTTGAAACTACCTTTTCGCCTGAAGATCAGGTACTTACGCACCTGATCTTTGAGTTTGGTATTCCCATTCGCTTGTATTCCCGCAGTGGCAGACACCAATACGAGATTCTCAAAGACACTGTGGATCATTACGGAAAAGCCATTGAAATTTCTTTTCAACAGGCCGAACAATATACCCGGTCGTTTGCCCATCAGAACCCTGAGCAGGTTGCTGCCTGGGAAGCGAATCCACGGATCGCACCGCTGAATTATGTGTTGGAAAACAAACACGTAACACTTTCGTCCCGCCGCAAAGAGCCGCTGGAATCGGCTCCGCTGAAGTGGGATGAGGCCCGCGAAAAATTTATTTTTAGTCCACTAATTTACTGGACTGACAATCAAATTTATGCCTACATTTTGGATAACGAGATCCCGCACACGGCTGGTACCGTGCCTGCACTGATTGAAAATGAAACAACTTCCACGGCGTCTATTCCCGGCTGGAGCGGCTCTTTCCGCAAGTACCTGCCGCAGTATTCCATTGTGTCGGGCAGTTTCAATATAGCGCACCAGATTGCTGCATTTTTCAGGCTGCCTCAGATTGCCGCTATTTACGTACCATCCGGAAACTGAGAAATTAACCATGTTGCTCATTGAAATGGATTTAGGTTAAGTGCAAACGGCTCTTCGTGCCCGTCCTTTTTCGAAGCCTTGCGCGGCCGGAATGCCATGCTGGGCCGGCAAATCGGCGTGGAGTATGCCGAAGCGTTTACCACGGCGCGGCCACCAGGGGTAAGAGATTTGTTCGGAGTGATTTGAATATGGTCTGATTTTTACAGTTTTCTATTTTTTTATCCCCTGAAAACAGAAATTTTTTTAGAATGATGTTCAATAGTATGTTTTGTTGGTGGACTATTATTTTGCTTTAATTTGTACGTTTTAGGGAGAGAACATTCAATAATTTGGAAAAATAAATAAGTAATGACTGGTTTTTAAATTATTCGTATGTAAATGAAAGTTAAAAACTGGCACTGCATTTGCATTTCTCTACTAAATAGATATAGATTTGTGCCATGCTTTTCAATCTGATTCAATTCAATACCTGTTGTTGCTGTCTCTTCCCGGTTTTCCGAAGCGGCTGCCTTGTGCATCAGGTTGATAAAGATTAACATCCGACCTGTATCCATCCAGCAAAAAAGCCCTTCGGTATCCATCCGAAAGGCTTTTTTATTTACTTCTCAAACTTAGGATTCATGCCAGTTTCAGTTACCCTTCTGCCGGAATTAGAAAGCGCGCTCCAGCACAGCACCGACCCGCTCGAAGCATTGGCTTTGCTGACGGAACAGTTTGAAGGAAAGGCGGTGTTTTCTACGAGTTTCGGTATCGAGGATCAGGTGATCAGCCACCTCATTTTTACCAACAACCTGCCGATTCGCGTTTTTACGCTCGACACAGGCCGCAATTTTCAGGAAACATACAGCACCTGGTCGCGCACCGTACAACGTTATAAAAAACCGATCGAAACCTTCGCCCCACAAGCCGAAGCCCTCGAACGCCTGCTGGCCGAAAAAGGCCCCAACAGCTTTTACGACTCCGTCGACAACCGCAAGGAATGCTGCTTTATCCGCAAGGTAGAGCCGCTGAACCGCGCACTACAGGGACAGGAACTTTGGGTGACCGGCATCCGCGCCGAACAATCGCCCAACCGCCTCGATATGCGCTCGCTGGAATGGGACGGCGGACACCAACTCATCAAATTTCACCCGCTATTCGACTGGTCGTTTCAGCAGGTCCGCGATTACGTTAAAGCACACAACATCCCTTACAACCCGCTCCACGACAAAGGTTTTGTCAGCATCGGCTGCGCACCCTGCACCCGGGC
>JAKQJD010000313.1 GCA_029561355.1 Bacteroidota bacterium
TCCCGGCGAGGCGAGCAATGGAAGTTTCTTTATCGCCCAGGTGGATCCTGCAGGTAATTTCATGTGGATGGATACGGACGTCAGTACACTTCCGGAAGATTGCATCGGCTGGACACTCGCAGTTGGCCCCACGGATATTTACGTGGCTGGCATGCACGAAGGCATCTATTCAAGTCTGCTGCGATATAGTTTCAACGGTACCCTGCAGGCGGAAATAATCGTGGACATCCGCACCATCAGCGACCTGATGCTCGACGAGCAGGGACGGCTGTATGCAGTGGGTACGGCTTCCCCTTTTGCTTTTTTCAATAACATGCCTGTGCCATCTCCTGTAGAATTTACAGGCTACGTGAATTACATCGCACAACTCGATTCGTTCTTTCAGGTGCAGTGGATTCGGTCGACGAATTACATCACCTTCGACGAACACCCGAAAGGCGCGATTTTTAACGACCACCCGATGTTGCTGTCTCTCGACTTCGATGAAGGGCAGAATGGGCAGGGCAATTACCAGTTAAAAGAATACTCCGTGGAAGGCGACTTGCTGCACACGGATTCCATTCTTTCGGGCTTTTTCTTCCAGAATTACGAGCATTTCGCTTTGCAGCCGTTTTGCGACCATTTGCTGCTGGCCTATCCTTCGGACGGCGGTTTTGCCCTGAAATCTTTTGATGCGGCATTTCAGGATACGATATTGCTGCAAAGTTCGGACGGCAATTTTTCAAGTTCCATTCCTTTCATTTGTACGCAGGGCGAACACGCTGTGCTGGGCTCCAGTTTCCGGAATGCGGAACTGACCATTGCCAGCGGTTTTGATGAACTGCACAACAGTAAAACGCCCGCCCCGCAGGAGTTTATTCTGGTTCTGGAATGTGACGGCGCGTCCAGCGGCAGCGAGGATATTTCGCAAGCGCCTGCTTTGTGGAATTTGACGCCCAATCCGGCGGGCGCAGTTGTTTACCTGAATAGAAAAAATGAAAACGATGCGCAGGAAGTATACCTGGAATTGCTGGATGCACAGGGGCGTCGTTGCCAGCACGAGAAATCGTCGGAACATCAGATAGCCGTTTCCCTGGAAACCATCCCGGCGGGCATTTATTTTCTGAGGGTAACGGGAAAAACAGGCACGGTGATGCTGAAAGGAATAAAACAATAACCTTCCTACAGAACCGAAGCAGCCTACAAGTGTTTGATAGGGACACTTGTAAACCTGACTTTTACCGATATGAAAAAAGCACTCCTCTTCGGCGCCACAGGCTTCGTAGGCTCCTACCTGCTGGATGCCTTGCTGAACAGCCCCGACTATGACCAG